>JASFLG010000037.1:0-15019 GCA_050118205.1 Pseudomonadales bacterium | reverse complement strand
GTCCGCTACCTGCTGCTGCCCCTGATCGCCCGTTTCGATGCCTTCCACGAGTTCATCTTTCTGCTCGCGCTGGGCTGGTGCCTGGGACTCGCGAGCATCGCTTCGTTCTTCGAGCTGTCCTTCGAGATCGGTGCCTTCGTAGCCGGCGTGTCCCTCGCCACCAGTCCCATCTCCCAGTACATCGCCGAGGCGTTGCGTCCCCTTCGGGACTTCTTTCTGGTGCTGTTCTTCTTCTCGGTCGGTGCCGGCATCGATTCGCAACTGCTGATGCAGGTTTTTCTGCCGACGCTGTTCCTGGCTGCAGCGCTGATCGCGGTCAAGCCGGCCACCTTTGCCCTGGCCCTGCGGCTCCAGGGGGAGCCCGTAGCGACAGGGACGGAGGTGGGCTACCGGCTCGGTCAGATGAGCGAGTTCTCGCTGCTGCTGTCCTATGTGGCAGTGAGCGCGGGTCTCATGAGTGACGAGGCCGCCCACGTGATCAAGGGTGCTACCGTGCTCACCCTGCTCGTGTCGACCTACCTGGTCATCTTCCGCTATCCGAACCCCATCGCGCCTTCCGCGAAGCTGCGCCGGGACTGAAGCCCAACCGCGCGGGCCTGGAGTCCCTGCACCCTGGCTGCCAGCTATGTCGAGCCGTGCACCAGCACGCCGCGACCGACCATCTCGCCCGCCAGAATGCGGTCGATGGCATCCGACAGGGTCTCGAGCGAGAGGTCCACGCGCAGCGTCTCGAGCTCGGGCAGGTGCCACGGACCCGCAAGCTTCTGCCAGATCTCCGCTTTCTCCGGCAGCGGCAGCTGCACCGAATCCACCCCGAGCAGGTTGACACCGCGCAGGATGAACGGAAGCACCGTGGCTGGAATGGCGGGCGAATCGACCAGCCCGCAGGCGGCGAGGCTGGCGCCGTACTTGAGGGACTTCACCGCGTTGAACAGGATCTCACCACCCACGGTATCCACCGCGCCACCCCAGGTTTCCTTGCCGAGAGGCCGGTCGGCACCGGCCCGCGCATCCTCCCGGGACAGCAGGGTGCTGGCACCGATGCCGCGCAGGAACTCGTGCTGACTCGTCTTGCCCGTGACGGCCGCCACCTCGTAGCCCAGATGCGCGAGCAGCATCACGGCCACCGATCCGACCCCGCCGGTGGCGCCCGTCACCAGCACCGGGCCTCCGGCCGGTGCCATTCCGGCCGCTTCCAGCTTGTGCACCGCGAGCGCAGCCGTGAACCCGGCCGTGCCGAGGACCATGCTCTCGGCGAGGGTGAGGCCTTCGGGCAGCGGCACGACCCACCCGGCCGGCACCCGGATCCGCGCTCCGAAGCCGCCCGACGTGTTCATGCCCAGGTCGAAACCGATGACGATCACCTCGTCCCCGGCTCGGAAGGTATCCACGTTACTCTCCACGACCACGCCGGCCGCATCGATGCCGGGCGTATGCGGAAAGTTTCGCGTCACCCCCGGGTTTCCGGTGGCAGAGAGACCGTCCTTGTAGTTGAGAGACGAGTACCGGACGTCGATCAGCACGTCACCTTCCGGCAGCTCCGATGTGTCCCGCTCGACCACCCGCCGGCTGAATCCGTCATCGGTCTTTTCGACCAGCAATGCCTTGAAACGGCCCATGTTGTTCCTCCCTCGGTTCGTCACCGGTGGGCGACGCTGGTCACCCGGTCCAGCAGCCGGGCCATGACGCCCTCCGTCTGTGACATCAGCCGCTCCAGCGGCTTCCTGTGTTCCACCCAGCGGACCTCGTAGACGTCCTTGTCATCGCAGGCGCGCGCCAGGTACTCGTCGCTCGTGCAGATCTCGTCCACCAGATTACGGGCCAGGGCGCGGTCTCCGTACCAGACCTCCCCCGTGGCAACCTCGTCCATGTCGAGCTGCGGTCGCCGACTGCCGACAAACTCCTGGAACAGCGCGTGAATGTCCTCGAGCTCCTCGACGAACTTCTGACGACCCTCCTCCGTGTTCTCGCCCAGCACGGTGAGGGTCCGCTTGTACTTGCCGGCCGTGAGCAGCTCCACGTCCACGTCGTGTTTCTTGAGCAGCCGGTGGATGTTCGGAATCTGCGCGAGCACCCCGATCGAGCCGATGACGGCGAAAGGCGCCGCGAGGATCCGGTCGGCGACGGCCGCCATCAGGTAGCCGCCGCTGGCGGCCACCTTGTCCACGGCCACGATGAGCGGAATGCCGTGCTGACGGATTCGGTCGAGCTGCGAGGCCGCAAGACCGTAGCCGTGCACGGCGCCGCCGGGGCTCTCGAGACGTACCACGACCTCGTCCGTGGCCGCCGCCATAGTCAGCACGGCGGTAATCTCGGTGCGCAGGTGATCCACCCGCGAGGCCTGCAGATCTCCGTCGAAGTGCAGGACGAACACCCGGGCCCTGGCCGCGGCGTCTGCTTCCCGTTCCCGCTTCGCGCTTCGTGCAGCCTCCTTCTGCTCCTGCTTCAGCCGTTTGCTGTCCTGGCGGTGCTCCTTCTTGAACTGTGAGGATGGCAGCACCGCCTCGCGCAGACTGTCCTTCAGCTGCAGCAGCCGGTCATTGAGCTTGCGCACCTCCAGGTGACCGTGCGCGGCGTGCTGGGCCCGCCGCAGGCTGAGCGCGGTGATCGCGGAGAGCACCACCAGCACGGCCACCACCACGGTAACGGCTTGAGCGAGAAACAGGAGATAGTCGAACAGGTGTTCCAATGCGACGGCCTGTGGGGACGAAGACGAAGCGGGCTACTCTAGCCGACCTCAAACGGATTTACATCCAACGCCGAATGCGCCGGGCCGTACGCCCATCCGGCAGCGCGGGAGTTGATTCTGCGGATGGATCCGTGTGAGATACGCCGCCATGGCACTGCGCGCGCTGCAATCCCATCTGTCAAAGACCTTCTTTCCGCCCGCGAGCCAGGGCATGGACGCGGTGATCCGCCTGGCGATCGCGGACGAGTACCTGCAGTTCGAGATCGCGGACGGCGCCATCCGCTTCCACGACGCCGAGACGCGCCGCCCGGACGCCACCTTTTACTTCGAGGATGTGGACATCGCCTGGGCGCTGCTGTCGGGACAGGAGGATGCGTTCAAGGCGTTCATGGAGGGCCGGTTCCGCGCCGACGGCTATCTGATGTGGGCATTCACCCTGATGGCCATGTTCCGGAGCAGCAGCCTGCCCGAGCATCCGGTGGAGTAAATCAGCGGCCCGCGCCGCGGACCTGCTCGATGAAGGCGTCGATCAGCCAGCGCGAGATCGCCGTTTTCGGCGGCACGTTCGGCAGGTCGTCGACCTCGAACCAGTGTGCCTCGGCAATCTCCTCGTCCTGACAGCTGATCTCACCCCCGGCATACTCCGCATGAAAGCCGAGCATCAGCGAGTTGGGAAACGGCCAGCTCTGGGAGCCGAGGTAGCTCAGGTTCTTCACGGCGAGCCCCACCTCTTCCAGCACCTCCCGGTGCACGGTCTGCTCGATCGATTCTCCAGGCTCTACGAAACCGGCGAGCGTGCTGAACATGTTGGTAGGCCAGTTGGCATTGCGGGCCAGGAGCATCTGATCCCCGCGGGTCACCAGCACGATGATGCTCGGCGCGAGCTTCGGATAGTTGACGAGCCCGCACCCGGGACAGCGCTTGGCACGGTCCGTGGGATGATCCTCCATGGCGGTACCGCACCGACCGCAATAGCGATGCTCGTTGTGCCAGTCGATGATCTGCTGCGCCCGGCCGGCCAGGTAGAACACCGCCGGTTCCGCACGGCCGAGCCAGTCACGCAGCCCCGCCATCGCATAGCCTTCCGGCACGGCCCCGGCCGCCTGCACGGCGTAGATGCTGCGGCCACGGTGCTCTCCCAGGTAGTGTTCGAAGTCCACCTCGAGGTCCATCCAGCGCATCTCGTCGCCCGTGACCGGCCTCGGCAGCCCCTGCTCGGAGATGCACACGAAACCGTCCGGAAGCCGGATGAAGAACCAGGCGTCGCTCCTGGAAGCCGTTTCCGGCGGTGAGAGCAGCGATTCGAAATCTTGGGGATCAACGGGCCACATGAACTGAGCGGTTCCTTGCGTTGGTCTTTCCGTCGCAAGCTAGCGGACTTGGTGCGCCCTTGGCAACTTCACGGTCGCCCCAGGCAGTGGCATGCCGTCGTGTGGACTCGATCCGAGGGACCGATTATCGTTGGCTCGGACGGGTGAAGGAACTTGCGCACCCCGGCCGGCGCCGGCAGAACGCGAACCGGACCACCGGGCGGACCTCACAGCACGACGGGGCCGCCTCGGCAATGACTCTGGAAACGAAGAGTCTCCGGGCACAACAAGACTGGAGGAGGACAAGGCCGGAGCCTCGCCCGGCGCCATCATGAGCGGACCGATTCAAGCGGTGACCTTCTGGCGGAATTTTCTCGGCCCGGCACCCGAGTGGTACAAGATCCTCATCCTGGCATTTCTGCTGATCAATCCCGTTCTGCTTCTGATCTCGCCGTTCGTCGCCGGTTGGGTGCTGGTGGCGGAGTTCATCTTCACGCTGGCCATGGCCCTGCGCTGCTATCCGCTGCAGCCCGGCGGGCTGCTCGCGCTGGAGGCGGTGATCATCGGCATGACGTCCCCGGACACGATCCGCGACGAGGTCTTCAACAACTTTCCGGTCGTGCTGCTGCTCATGTTCATGGTCGCCGGCATCTACTTCATGAAGGAGCTCCTGCTCTTCACGTTCACCAAGATACTCTTAGGTATTCGCTCTAAGACGCTGATATCTCTGCTTTTCTGTTCCGTCTCGGCGTTGCTGTCAGCGTTCCTGGACGCCCTGACGGTGACCGCCGTGATCATCAGCGTGGCGCTCGGCTTCTACTCCGTCTACCACAAGGTCGCTTCGGGCAAGGGCTTCCATGACGAGCATGAGCACGGCCACGACGACGCCATCGGCGAGCTGCACCGTGAGGATCTCGAGCAGTTTCGCGCCCTTCTGCGCAACCTGCTCATGCACGGCGCCATCGGCACGGCCATCGGCGGGGTCTGCACCACGGTGGGCGAGCCGCAGAACCTGCTCATTGCCAGCCACGTGCAGTGGACGTTCGTGGAGTTCTTCGTGCGCATGGCACACGTCACCATGCCCGTGCTCGTCGTCGGCTTCACCACCTGCGTGTTGCTCGAGCAGGTGAAACGCTTCGGTTACGGTGCGACGCTGCCCGAGCCGGTGCGGCAGATTCTGAACGAGTTCGATGAGGAGGAATCGCGCAAGCGCTCGGACCTGGACCGGGCGCGGCTGGTGGTGCAGGCCATCGCGGCCATTGCGCTGGTGGTCGCGCTCGCCTTTCACTGGGCGGAGGTCGGGCTCATCGGGCTGATGGTCATCGTGGTGCAGACGGCCTTCAACGGCATCATCGAGGAGCACCAGCTCGGACGTGCCTTCGAGGAGGCGCTGCCCTTCACGGCCCTGCTGGTCGTCTTCTTCGGCATCGTCGGCGTCATCGAGGACCAGCATCTGTTCCGTCCGGTGATCGAGCACGTCCTGGCGATGGACCCGGCGGACCAGCCCGGCATCATGTACGTTGCCAACGGGCTCCTGTCCGCGATCAGCGACAACGTCTTCGTCGCGACGGTCTACATCAACGAGGTGCTCACCGCCTACCAGCAGGGCGAGATCGACCGCGAGCACATGAACCTGCTGGCGGTGGCCATCAACACGGGTACCAACATCCCCAGCATCGCCACCCCGAACGGCCAGGCCGCCTTCCTGTTCCTGCTGACCTCCTCCCTGGCGCCCCTGATCCGGCTCTCCTACGGCCGCATGGTGCTCATGGCCCTGCCGTACACGGTCAGCATGGGGCTGACCGGCTGGTTCTGCGTGACCTTCTTCTGATCTGAGAGAGGCTTCTAGGAAACGCCGAGCTGTCGCCAGACACTGCCCGAGTGCGATTCGCGGTCGAGCAGTTCGAGCCAGGCATCGTGGGCAGCCAGCTCCTCTGCAGAGGCCTCGATGACCTTCAGCGCCGGCCGGTCGGCGCGAATGCGCGTGGCGGTCGCGTCGCCGGAGCGCTCGTCCCTGGCGTCGCCCTCGACCGCGAAGAGCGCCGTCTGGCCGCCCGTCATCAGCAGGTACACGTCCGCCAGAATCTCGGCATCGAGCAGCGCCCCATGCAGGGTACGCGTGGAATTGTCGACCTGATAGCGACGGCAGAGCGCATCCAGGCTGTTCTTCTGACCGGGGTGCTTGTGGCGGGCGAGCGCCAGCGAGTCGGTGACCTGGCAGATCTCCGCAATCTTCGGCCGGCCCGGAAGCATCGACAGCTCGTAGTCCAGAAAAGCCACATCGAACGGCGCGTTGTGAATGATGAGCTCGGCGCCGTCGAGGAAATCGAGAATCTCCTCCGCCACCTCGGCGAACCGCGGCTTGTCGGTCAGGAACTCACTGCTGATCCCGTGCACCTCGAATGCGCCATCATCGATGTCGCGCTCGGGGTTGATATAGCGGTGCAGCTGCCGGCCCGTGTAACGCCGATCCACCAGCTCCACCCCGCCGATCTCGATGATCCGGTGGCCCTGGGCCGTCTCGAGGCCCGTGGTTTCGGTGTCGAGCACTACCTGTCGCATGCCCTGTCGGCTCCTTATCCGTTGTCCGTCCGTCGTTATCCGCTATCCGTTGCGCGCCCGTTCACGGCGAGGAGAGCAGCTCGTCGATGGCCTCGTTCGCCGCCCTATCGACCCGCTCGTTCTCCGGGTGACCGCTGTGGCCCTTCACCCAGTGCCACTCCACCTCGTGCAGCCCGGCGAGCCGGTCGAGCTCCTCCCAGAGGTCCTGATTCTTGACAGATTTCCGGGCCGCCGTCTTCCAGCCGTTGCGCTTCCAGCGCGGCAGCCAGCTGGTGATGCCCTGCCGGACGTACTGGGAATCCGTGGTGAGGCGCACCTTACCCGGCCGCTTGAGGGCCGCCAGGCCGCGAATCGCTGCGGTCAGCTCCATCCGATTGTTGGTGGTGTCCGCTTCTGCCCCCTGAATCAGCTTCTCCGACGCCCCATAGCGCAGCAGCGCGGCCCAGCCACCCGGGCCCGGATTACCGCGGCAGGCTCCGTCTGTGAAGATCTCAACCAGGGTCCTCGGCCCCTTTGCCTGCGGCGTTGGGCCCGGGCAGGTAGGCGATGCGGGCACTGAGCCTGGGATAGGCCACGGGCGCCATCTTACGGCCACGCACGGCGCTCACGGTCCAGTCCGGACGCATCGCCGCTGCCTGCTTCACGGCCGACACCACGTAGACCCCGCCCAGCGGCAACCCGTGCGCCGCACACAGCGCCCGCATTCGCCGCCACAGCCTGGCGTCCTTGTTTCGCGTGCTGAACGGCAGCTCATAGGCAAGATATTTCACTTCATGTTGGAGCTCGAATCCGAGCACCGTGAGCCAGTCCAGCAGGCGACGGGGGCTCACGAAGCGCAGGCCGCTGAAGCTGTCCCGGAACAGGCGCGCGTAGGCGCCCCGCACGCCCCAGAGGCTCCACGGGTTGAACGAGACGATCAGCAATCGACCACCGGGGGCCAGCACCCTGGCGATCTCCCGGATGGCCGTTCTGGGGTCCTCAGCGCTCTCCAGAACGTGATGCAGCACTACCGCATCCAGGGCATTGTTGGCCAGAGGCAGCTCGTGGAGATCGGCACGAAAGCCTGCGGTCTCTGCTTCCGCGGCACACCCGTTCGCGCCCGCACAGGTCTCCAGATAGAAACGGTTCCGAATCATGCACCCGCGCACGGTATCGGTGAGATCCGTCTGGCACCCTGCCCAGAGCAGAGTATCGCCGTGGAAACGCCTGGCGCACTCGCCGATCAGCGGGGTCTGCTCGGCCAGCAGGCGGCGTCCGGAGGCAGAGTCGAACCAGCAAGCGAGACGATCTAGGGAGGAAGTTGCCAAGTGCGTACGACTATCGCAAAGTATCAGATCCATTCTGACTGCAGGGCATAATGTCCGCAACCATACTGCGACATCGGATCGCCGCAGTGGCATGCGCCGGCCTGCTCCTGTTGACGGCCTGTCAGTCCAACACGAGGACGCCGCCGGCGATGCTGGACGCCGAGGTGCTCGCGTCCCTGATCGAGCCCGTCCCCGTCACCCCTTTCACGGACGGCGAGAAGATCGCACCGGGCGTCGACATACCGGATCCGGATCTCTGGGCCGACATCCGCCAGGGCTTCCGTCTCGCCCGGCACACCGGCGAGAAACGGGTGCAGCAGGAGCTGCGTTGGCTGACGCGTCACCCCACGTATCTCGAGAACATGAGCTCGCGCCTGGGTCGGTATCTCGCCTACATCCAGTCACAGGTAGCCGCACGGGGATTGCCCAGCGAGCTCGCGCTACTGCCCATCGTCGAGAGCGCACTGGATCCCTACGCCTTCTCGCACGGCGGAGCGGCAGGATTATGGCAGTTCATCCCGTCAACGGCACGGCGCTTCGGGCTCGACCGGAACTGGTGGTACGAAGGTCGCCGCGACCCCGTGGCAGCGACGGATGCGGCGCTGGACTACCTGCAGCAACTCCATGCGCGATTTGACGACTGGTATCTGGCACTCGCCGGTTACAACGCCGGCGAGGGCAACGTGATGCGCGCCCAGCGTCATGCGCCGTCCGGTGCGGACTTCTTCGATCTGGACCTGCCGCGCGAGACCAGCGCATACGTCCCCAGGCTTCTGGCGCTGGCGGAGGTGGTGGCGAACCCGGGCGCCTACGGTATATCGCTACCCTCCCTGACACCGGACATTCCGTTCAGCATCGTCGACACCGGCAGCCAGATGGATCTCAGCGTGGTGAGCCGGGTGACAGGCATCGACATGGACACGCTGTACCTGTGGAACCCGGCGCTCAACCAGTGGTCGACGCCGCCCGGCGGGCCTTATCGGCTGATTCTGCCCAGGGAAACCGCCGAGGAGGCGGCCAGCAGAATCGCCCGGGTGCCTGCCTCCGAGCGGGTCCAGTGGCTTCGGGTCACGGTCAAGCAGGGCGACACGCTCAGCGGGCTCGCGAGCCGCTACCGCACCGACATGACCAGCCTCAAGCAGGCGAACAACCTGCGCACCAGCCGAATCACTGCGGGCGACTCGCTGCTCATTCCGAAGTCGCCGGGTGCCCTGTCAAACGTCGTGTTGAGTCGTGGCAACGGGGAAACCTACGTGGTTCGCTCCGGTGATTCGCTCTGGACGATCAGCCGCGAGCACAACGTTTCCGTGAACCAGCTGATGAGGACCAACCGCGTCGGACCCAAAGACTACCTGCGCGTCGGGCAGAAGCTGACCCTGCCGGCCGGCGCCACACCCGTCTCGATGACAGGCGCACGCAAGGCACAGATTCGCAAGGTTCACTACGGGGTGCGCAGGGGCGACTCGCTCGCCCGAATCGCCGCCCGGTTCAACGTCCGGGTGAAGGACATCATCAGCTGGAACCACCTGGACGTCAGCGACTATCTTCAGCCCGGCCAGAAGCTTCTGCTCTACGTCAACGGCGCATCCGGCACCGACTGAGCCGCCGCCGGCGGCGCATCACCGCGCAGGTCGGTCTATGGATGCATCGTCCTCCAGCGCCTGATAGAAGGACTCGAAATCGAGCCGGGAAGCGCGCTCGACAAGGAACCGGCGCATGCTGTCGATCTCGGATTCGCTCATGGTCGCCAGGTCACCGTCCTGCACCCGGGTGACGGTGATCAGATAACGCGTCCCGTCGGCGCCCTGCGCGCTCCCCACGGACTTGCCTTCACCAGGCCTTGGCAGGCCGAACGCCGCCCCCAGCACCTCCTGAGGAACGCCCGGCTGGTTGCGCCGGATCAGCTCGTAGGTCTGCCAGACCAGCCCGTAGTCGTCGGCGATGGCGGAAACGTTCTCGCCCGCTTCGAGGCGCTCCTCGGCAGCGCGATGATCGGCCTCGATCGCGACCATCGCACGCTCGTGCGCAATCTGCGCGCGGATGTCGTCGGCCACCTCGTCGAGCGGAATGGTCTTGGGCTCGTGACGGGCGGTGACCCGTGCAACCACGGCCCGGTTCTTGACATACTCCACCGCCGCACTGTTGTAGCCCTCCTCGAGGACCTCGTCCGCGAAAACCGCGTCCCGGAGATCCACGTTGCCGAAAATGCCCGTGCCTTCCGTCCGGCTGATGCCGGACGCGGTCTGGATCGGCAGATTCATCTCGCCGCTGATGCCTTCGAGAGAGTCGGGCTGCTCGAACGCAAGGTTGTCGAGCTCCCGAAGACGATCTGAAAACAGACGGGTGGCCGCGTCCCGTCGCAGGCGCGTTTCGATCTGGTCGTGCATTTCCTCCAGCGGTGGGAACTCGTTGGCAACGATGCCCTTCAGCTGAATGAGGTGCACGCCGAACTCGGTCTGCACCGGGTCCGATAGCTCGCCCACGTCCAGATTCCACAGCGCCTTTTCGAACTCCGGCGCGAACAGCCCCTTGGAGACGGGACCCAGATCACCACCTTTGGCCGCCGAGCCCGGGTCCTCCGAGTACTCCTTGGCGAGCTCCGCAAAGCTCTCGCCGGCCTCGATGCGGGCCTTGAGCGCCCGGATCTGCTCGATCGCCTGCTGCGCCGTGCGCTGGTCGTTGATCGTAAGGAGGATGTGCCGGCTGTCCCGCTGCTCCTCGTTACCGGCCTCCGCCTTCTCCGCCTCGTACGTCGCGGCAATGTCTTCCTCGGTGACTTCGATGGAGGGATCGTTCATGAGCGAGTCTGCGGTCAGCTCCACATAGGCAACGTCCACCGTTTCGTCGGTCATGTAGTCGAGCTGGTTCTCCTCGTAGCGCAGCTTCACGTCGTCGTCACTCACCTCCGACTTCTCCGCATAGGACTCGGGGTCGAACGTCAGATAGGCCAGATCCCGGCGCTGGCTCAATATGCGTGCGTTCTCGCGAAGCTCCCATTGCGGAATGAAAGCGGTCTCCACAATGCCGCTCCGGAGCTGCTCGATGCCTATCAGCTCGCGGGTGAGATTCAGAAACTCGCTGGGGGTGTATCCGAGCATGCTCACCACACGGCGGTAGGCGTTTTCCTCGAACTGACCATCGATCTGAAAGTTCGGATTCGCGAGAACGGTCCTATTGACCTGCTTGTCACTGGCACCGATACCCAGATCGTCGGCAGCCTGCGCCAGCAGCATCCGATTGATGAGCTGATTGATCACCGAGTTCTGCAGCATCACCGGATCGATCGTATCCGGATCGAAACTCTCGCCCAGCTGGGCGGCCAGTCGCCTGCGCTCCCGTTCCGCCTCCACGGTCACCCTGCTGGTGGTGATGTCCTCGCCGTTGACGCTCGCAACTGCCGGATCCCTGGTCAGGAAGAGGTTGAAGGCACCGAAACCGAATATGGCGAGCACGAAGATGATCGCACCGACGAGAACCTTGAAAAACAGGCTGTGGGTCTGATCACGAAGTTGCTGAAGCATCTGGGGTTCCTGAAGTCTCGTAGGCGCGGTTCGCTCCGGGCGATCCGGCTATACCACTGCAGAAAAAAAGGCGCAACGAATTGCGCCTTTTCGTCAGCCGGTTTGTGGGGTTAAGCGTTTAGTTGAGGGCGTCCTTGAGTGCTTTGCCCGGCTTGAACGCCGGTACCTTTGCTGCCGCGATATGAATGGGCGCACCGGTCTGCGGGTTCCGACCCGTCCGCGCCGCGCGATCGCGAACGGTAAAAGTGCCGAATCCTACCAGCGAAACCGGATCGGCCTGTTTGAGTGAATTGGTGATCGCTTCGATCGCTGCATCCAGGGCCCTGCCAGCTGAAGCCTTGGAGATATCAGCGGAGTCCGCGATACGATCAATGAGTTCCGTTTTGTTCACATTTTGCCCCTCTGTGATGGTGAATTTTCGAGCGTGCTGGTTTGTCGTTCTAAGTCCCGGGCACGCCCGAAGGTTCGCGCGTTTTTATACCAACACCCCAGAGGGCCTGCAAGCACGCCGCTCACCGGAAAACCGCATTTAATGCGGGCTGATGGGGAGCTCGCCTTCCGTGCCGGGACGCTTGGATCCCACCTCCGAAACGGCCGTCACCTTCTTTGCGGCTTCGTCGTCACCTTTGTCGCCGGGGGAACCGGCGACCTCGATCCTCGGTTCGGGCATGCGCTCGAGAGCAACTTCCAGCACATCGTCCATCCATTTCAGCGGGTAGATGGTGAGGTTCTCTTTGACATTGTCCGGTATTTCCTTGAGATCCCTCTCGTTTTCCGCCGGGATAATGACGTTCTTTATCCCGCCGCGCTGAGCCGCGAGCAGCTTCTCCTTCAGACCGCCGATCGGCAGCACCTGACCGCGCAACGTGATCTCACCCGTCATCGCAACATCTGCACGAACGGGAATTCCGGTCAGAACCGAAACGATTGCCGTGCACATACCGATACCGGCTGAGGGACCATCCTTCGGTGTGGCACCTTCCGGGACGTGAATGTGCAGGTCCCACTTCTCGTGAAAGTCCTTGGCAATACCGAGAATCTCGGACCGGCTGCGCACGAACGTGAGCGCAGCCTGAATGGATTCCTGCATGACGTCCCCGAGCGACCCGGTCTTCGTCTGCCGGCCCTTGCCCGGAACCGCCACCGCCTCGATGTTGAGAAGCTCGCCACCCACCTGCGTCCAGGCAAGTCCGGTGACGATACCCACCTGGTTCTGCTCCTCGGCGAGGCCGTAGGTATACTTGCGTACACCGATGTAGTCTTCGATGTCGTCGGGCCCGATGCTCACCTGCGGGGAACCTGCGCCACCCGATGCGAGTGCCTGCTCCTTGACGACCTTGCGCGCCAGCTTGGCGATCTCCCGCTCGAGGCCACGCACGCCGGCCTCCTTGGTGTAATAACGGATCAGCTGCAGCAGACCATCGTCAGTGATGTCCAGCTGGTCCTTCCTGAGTCCGTTTGCCTTGAGCTGCTTGGGCAGCAGATAGCGCCTGGCGATGTTCTTCTTCTCGCCCTCCGTGTAACCCGGCAGACGGATCACCTCCATACGGTCGAGCAACGGTGCGGGGATGTTCATGGAGTTCGACGTGCAGATGAAGAACACGTCCGAGAGATCGTAGTCCACCTCGAGATAGTGATCGTTGAACGTATTGTTCTGCTCCGGATCCAGCACCTCGAGGAGCGCGCTCGCCGGATCGCCGCGGACGTCCATTCCCATCTTGTCGACCTCGTCGAGCAGGAACAGCGGGTTGCGCACACCAGCTTTCGACATCTTCTGCAGAATCTTGCCGGGCATGGAGCCGATGTATGTGCGCCGGTGCCCGCGGATCTCCGCTTCGTCCCGAACGCCGCCGAGGGCCATCCGGATGAAGGTGCGATTGGTGGCCCGGGCGATGCTCTCCCCAAGCGAAGTCTTACCCACTCCCGGTGGACCGACAAAGCAGAGCACGGGGCCCTTCATTTTCTTGACGCGTGACTGGACGGCCAGGTACTCGATGATCCGGTCCTTCACCTCCTCCAGACCGTAGTGGTCCTCGTCCAGAATGCGCTGGGCAGTCCGGAGGTCCTTGCGCACGCGGCTGCGTTTCTTCCAGGGGATGCTGATCATCCAGTCCAGAAAGGTGCGGACGACCGTCGCTTCGGCACTCATCGGCGACATGAGCTTCAGCTTGTTGAGCTCGGAGGTCGCCTTCTCGCTGGCCTCCTTGCTCATGCCGCTTTCCTTGATCTTCGCCTCGAGTTCCTCGATCTCGTTCGGCGCTTCCTCCAGCTCTCCCAGCTCCTTCTGAATGGCCTTCATCTGCTCATTCAGGTAGTACTCGCGCTGGCTCTTCTCCATCTGCTTCTTGACGCGCCCGCGTATCCGTTTCTCCATCTGGGAGACGTCCATCTCGGCGTCCATGAGTCCGAGCAGCGCATCCATCCGCTCTTTGAACTCGAAAGACTCGAGGATCCGCTGCTTTTCCTCGAGTTTCAGGGAGATCTGTGCCGCGATGGTGTCGATCAGCCGGGCGGGGTCGTCGATGCTGGACAGCGACGAAAGCACCTCCTGCGGTACCTTCTTGCTCGACTTCACGTACTGCTCGAACTGGTTCATCACCGTGCGCACGAGCGCGTCCGCCTCCCGCGCATCGACCGAGGGCTCTTCTATCAGGTCGATATCGGCCTGCAGATATCCGTGATCCGTATTCGCCTCCAGATCGAGCAGTCGGGCGCGCTGTCCACCCTCGACGAGCACCTTCACAGTGCCGTCGGGCAGCTTGAGCAGCTGCAGCACGGTAGCAACCGTGCCGACCTCGAAAAGGTCCCGCATGGCCGGCGTGTCGACCTCGGCGTCGCGCTTCGCCACGAGCAGGATCTGCTTGTCGTGGCCCATCGCCGCGTCCAGCGCGCGGATCGAGCTCTCCGTGCCGACGAACAGGGGATGGACACCATGGGGATACACCACCATGTCTCTTAACGGGAGTACGGGTACTTGGTTGATGCTGCTCACTCCTTGTGGATGCTTCCGTCGGTAATTCCTATGCTCCGAACATACTTCGGCCAGCACGCGAAACCAGACGCACGTGCACCGGCCGAACGGCGCTTGCTGCGGGTGTTGCCGCGTCCGGGCCGACGCGTCTGGGCACGCTCCGCGGGAGGAACTCTACTCCTGCGGAGACGCCTGGGCCTTGTCGACGTTCTCGTACATGAGCATGGGATCGCTTTCGCCCAGTATGACGCTCTCGTCAATCACGACCTTGGTCACAGATTCCGTGGAAGGCAGGTCGTACATGGTGTCGAGCAGGACCGCCTCCAGGATGGAGCGCAGCCCGCGCGCGCCCGTCTTCCGCTCCATGGCCTTCTTGGCCACGGCACGCAGGGCGTCCTCGCGGAAATCGACCTCGACGCCTTCCATTTCGAAAAGCTTGATGTACTGCTTGGTCAGCGAGTTCTTCGGCTCGGTGAGAATCTGCACCAGCGCATCGGTGTCGAGCTCTTCCAGCGTGGCGACCACCGGCAGACGGCCGACGAACTCGGGGATCAGCCCGTAGCGGATCAGATCTTCCGGCTCGACCTGACGCAGCGTCTCGCCAATGGACTTCTTGTCTTCCTCACCCTTCACCTGGGCACCGAATCCGATGCCCGACT
>JASFLG010000036.1:0-15089 GCA_050118205.1 Pseudomonadales bacterium | reverse complement strand
TTCTGGAACTCGGCGATGGCCCGGCCGAACTGTCGGCGTTCCTTCACATAGGCAGTGGCCTCGTCGAGGCAGCGCTGGGCGCCACCGAGCGAGCAGGCGCCGATGTTCAGCCGTCCGCCGTCGAGGCCGGCCATGGCGATCCTGAACCCGTCGCCTTCGGCACCAACCAGATTCTCGACGGGAACCCGGGCGTCGTCGAAGGTGACCATCGCGGTGGGCTGCGAGTGCCAGCCGAGTTTCCGCTCGTTGGCCCCGAAGCTCACCCCGGGCGTGTCCTTCTCGACCACCAGGCAGCTGATGCCGCGATGCCCGTCCTCGCCGGTGCGTGCCATGCACACGTAGACCTCGTTCTCGCCGCCCCCGGAAATGAACGCCTTGGCGCCGTTCACGACGTAGTGGTCCCCCTGGCGCACGGCGCGCGTCTTCAGGGATGCGGCATCGGACCCCGAGCCGGGCTCGGTAAGACAGTAGCTGGCGAGGTGTTCCATGGTGGTGAGCTTCGGCAGATAGCGCTTACCGAGCGCCTCGTCGCCGAATCTGGCAATCATCCAGGTCGCCATGTTGTGGATGGAGATGAACGCCGAGGTGGAAGGGCACCCGTATGCCATCGCTTCGACGATCAGCGCCGCTTCCAGACGACCCAGGCCGATGCCGCCGGCCCTTTCGTCCAGGTAGATGCCGCCGAAGCCAAGCGCTCCCGCCTTGGCAATCATGTCCCGCGGGCAGACGTGGTTCTCGTCCCAGTGCGCAGCATGGGGTGTGATCTCATCGGCGGTGAACCGACGCGCCATGTCCTGGATGGCCTGCTGCTCCTCGGTCAGGTGATGGTCCATGGCCGGGTCCAGGCTACTGCATGGTGGGAATCACGAAGCTCGAGTCCGTCACGTCCCCTTCGGGCCAGCGCTGGGTCACGGTCTTGATCTTGGTGAAGAAGCGCACACCCTCGGTGCCATGCTGGTTGGCGTCGCCGAAGGCGGACCGCTTCCAGCCGCCGAACGTATGGTAGGCCACCGGTACCGGGATGGGCACGTTGATGCCCACCATGCCGACGTTCACTTTCTGCGCGAACTCGCGCGCTGCCCGCCCGTTACGGGTGAAGATGGCCACGCCGTTGCCGTACTGATGATTCGAAGGCAGGGTCACGGCCTCGTCGAGCGTGTCGGCGCGCATCAGCTGCATGACCGGGCCGAAAATCTCGTCCCGATAGGACTGCATGTCCGCCCGGACCCGGTCGAACAGGGTGGGGCCGATGTAGAAGCCCTTCTCGTAGCCCTGCAGCGAGAAATCCCGTCCGTCGAGCAGCAGCTCGGCACCCTCGTCGATGCCCATCTGGATGTAGTCGAGGATGCGTTGCCGGTGCGCGGCGGTGACCACCGGTCCGTAATGTGCCTGCTCGTCGGTGGAAATGCCGACCTTGAGGGCATCAATCTCCGGCAGCAGCCGGTCCAGAAGTGCCTCGGCGGTGCCGTCACCCACCGCCACGGTGACGGGCAGCGCCATGCAGCGCTCGCCGGCGGAGCCAAACGCCGCGCCGACGATGTCCTTCGCGGCCTGCCCGAAGTCCGCATCCGGCAGCACGATGCCGTGGTTCTTGGCGCCGCCCATGGCCTGGACCCGTTTTCCGCTGGCGGTGCCGTGCGCGTAAACGTACTGGGCGATGTCCGAGGAGCCGACGAAGCTCACGGCCCTGATGTCCGGATGGGCGAGGATGGCATCCACGGCCTCCTTGTCACCGTTGATCACGTTGAGCAGGCCCTCGGGAGCGCCCGCCTCCAGCATGAGCTCCGCGAGCCGCATCGGCACGCCGGGGTCCTTCTCGGACGGTTTGAGCAGGAAGGCGTTGCCGCAGGCAATGGCTGGCCCGAACATCCACATGGGAATCATGGCGGGAAAGTTGAACGGCGTGATGCCGGCCACGACGCCGAGCGGCTGGCGCATGGAATAAACGTCGATTCCGGGCCCGGCGCCTTCGGTGTACTCGCCCTTGAGCAGGTGCGGGATGCCGCACGCGAACTCGATGACCTCCAGCCCACGCTGGATGTCGCCGTGGGAATCGGCGATCACCTTGCCGTGCTCTTCCGAGAGCAGCCGGGCCAGGTTGTCGGCATCCGCCTCGACCAGGGACTTGAAGGCGAACATCACCCGCGCACGCCGTTGCGGATTGATCCGCGCCCAGTCGGCCTGGGCGGTGCGGGCGGTCTGCACCGCCTGATCCACCTCGGCCGCGCTCGCGAGCGCTACCTTGGTCCTGACCTCACCCGTGGAAGGGTTGAATACGTCGCTGGTCCGGCCCGAGGTGCCGGGCCGGCGCGCCCCCGCGATGTAGTGACCGTACTGTTCCGTCATGCCGTTCCCCCGGAGAAAATCCGCATTCTAAATCGCCGCTGCGCGGTGAGGAAATCGGCGGCGGCCGCAGTACACTGATCGCAGGCAATGGGAGGATGCGACATGACACGTTCCCACCGTGATCCGCGAGGTCGCCGGCCCGGATTCCCGCGAAGGAGCATCAACCGATGGCTCGCGCTGGTTCCCATCGCGTGGGCCGCACCGGCCGTGGCGGAGGCGCCGGTCAGCGAGGTGCGGGACGTGCACGGGTTTCACGCGCTCTCCATCGCCGGGTCCGGCGAGGTGACCGCTCGTCGCGGCGCCAGAGAGCAGGTCCGCGTCGAGGCGTTGCCCGACGTGCTCGAGCGGATCGTTACCGAGGTCGACGATGGCGTCCTGAAGATCTACCACAAGCCCGGGCTCAGGTTCTGGGAACGGGAGGGCCCGGTGCGCATCGACATCACCTACGTCGTGCTCGATGGCATGGACCTTTCCGGCAGCGCCCGGGTGACGACCGACGCGCTGGCCGCAGAGTCGTTCACCGTGGAGATCAGCGGAAGCGCGCGCGTCGATGTGGAAGCGATCAGGGCACAGGCGCTGCGCGTTCAGGTGACGGGCAGCGGCAGCCTGACGTCATCCGGTCTGGAGGCCGAGCGGGCGGAGGTCACCGTCAGCGGCTCCGGACACGTGACGCTCGCGGGATCGGTCGATACCGAGCACGTGAGCGTACTCGGCAGCGGCGAGGTCGATAACGGCGCACTGAAGAGCCGGGACGCGAGCGCGCTGGTCAGCGGTTCCGGCAGGATCTCGTTGTGGGTCGAGGACAGCCTGGACGCCAAGATCGGGGGTAGCGGCGACATCGAGTATCGTGGTGATCCGACTGTGCATCGCCAGATCAGCGGCTCGGGCGAGCTGCGCAGACACTGACCGCCCACGGCAGACGCCTCACAACCGGACACAGGAGACCCCATGAGCAGCGAACCCCCACTGACCCAGCCGATGTACGAGGCCATGAGCACGTTGCGCGCCGTGCGGCGATTGAAGCCGGATCCGATCCCGGAGGACGTGCTGCACCGGATCCTGCAGGCCGCGGCCTGGGCGCCGAGCGGCGGTAACGTGCAGCCCTGGCGCGTCGTCGTGGTGCGTGATCCGGCGCAGCGGAGGATCCTCGGCGATCTCTACCGCGTCGAGTGGGCCAGTTACGGGGCCGGCGCCCGACGCCAGCTCGAGCACATGAGTGGCGACGCCCGCGCGAAGCAGACGCGCATGCTGGCCGCCGCGGATCACCTCGGCGAGCATCTGGGCGAGGCACCGGCGATTCTGGTCTTCTGCTTCAACCCCAAGCACATGGCCATAACCGATCAGGATCTGGGTCGACCGAGCGTGGTCGGCGGCGGTTCGGTGTACCCGGCCGTGCAGAACGCCATGCTTGCCTGCCGGGCGGAAGGCATCGGCTGCACGCTGACCACGCTGCTGTGCTATCAGGAGGCGCAGATCAAGGAAGCGCTGGCGATTCCCGAAGACTGGTACACGTGCGCGTTCATGCCCATCGGCTATCCGGTGCTGCGTGGCCACGGGCCCATCTCACGGCGGCCCGTGGAGAAGCTGTGCTATGCGGATCGGTGGGGTGAGCCCTTCGCCTGAGGTCAGGCGAGGCGGGTTTTGGCTGCATCCGGCGCCGGCAGGTCCGGCATGGTGACCGGCGACCCCCCGTCCACCTCGCAGCCGAGACGCGTGGTCTGCTTGTAGGGGTTTTCGAGATAGGGCTCGCTGACGATGATCTTGCCGTCTTCCAGGCCGCCGAAGCAGAGATTGTCCGAAGGGCCGCGGCTGGCTGCGCCGCCCGTGGCTGCACCGCTCGGGCCGGGCGCCGCGGTGGCGTCGTCCGCCAGAACGCCGGGGCTGGCGAGCACGGCGAGAAGGAGGGCAATGTGACGCGCAGGTGTCAAGGGAGTCCCGCAAGATGATTGAATCGGGCGCCAGTCTAGGGATGGTTGGTCACAGATTTATGACGGTGTGAACGGACGATGACGACCTTCGACCCCGAAAACCCGGCACGGGCCGAGAGCCTTGCCATCCTCGACAGCGGGTTCGACGGCCTGCCGGACTTCGCGCCTGCCGTCCTCGATGCGGACGACCGCGCCGTGCTCCGGCAGGTGGCCGGGCGGCTCACCGATAACTATCCGTATCACCATCCGCTCTATGCCGGCCAGATGCTGAAACCACCGCACCCGCTTGCCCGGGAGGCCTACGCGCTCGCCATGCGCCTCAACCCGAACAATCACGCCCTGGACGGAGGCCGGGCGAGCTCCGCCATGGAGAAGGAGGCGGTGGCGGCGCTCGCGGCGATGGTCGGCTTTCCCGAGCATCTCGGTCACCTGACCGGCGGCGGCACCATGGCGAATCTGGAGGCCCTCTGGGTGGCCGGCCGTTCCAGGCCGGGCAAACGGGTCGTGGCCTCCGCCCACGCCCACTACACCCACAGCCGGATCAGCGGGGTGCTCGGGCTGGCCTTCGAGAGCATCGCCGTGGATGCCCATGGCCGGATGGATCTGGATGGGCTCGCCGCGGCCATCGACACCGGCGGTGTGGGCACCGTGGTGGCGACGCTGGGCACCACGGGACTCGGCGCCGTGGATCCCCTGGCCGACATTCTGCGGCTCGCCGCGAAGGCCGGGATCCGCGTGCACGTGGACGCGGCCTATGGTGGCTACTTCCGGCTGCTCGGCGACTGGCCCGAAGGGGTGGACGAGGCGTTCGCCGCCCTGGGGGCGGCGGACTCGGTGGTGATCGATCCGCACAAGCACGGTCTTCAGCCCTACGGCTGCGGCTGCGTTCTGTTCCGGGATCCGGCCGTCGGGCAGTTCTACCGGCACGACTCGCCGTACACCTATTTCACGTCCCGCGAGCTGCACCTCGGCGAGATCAGCCTGGAATGCTCCCGGGCCGGCGCGGCCGCGGTGGCATTGTGGGCCACCCAGACCCGACTGCCCCTGATCCCGGACGGTGAGTTCGCGGCCGGCCTGGCCGCCGGTCGCGATGCTGCACGGGCGCTGCAAAGCTGGCTGGCCGCCGATGTGCGCTTCCTGACGCTGCCGGCACCCGATCTCGACATCGTGGTCTTCGCGCCGGCGGGGGACGGAAGCGCCGCCGGTATCTCCGCGGCGTCACAGCGGCTCTTCGAGGTCGCGGCCGCGGACGATCTGCATCTGGCCCTGATCCGTCTGCCGGCTGCCTTTCTCGCACGCCACTGGCCCGCCCTCGGTGGGACGCCGGCCGGGGACGTGGTGACCTGCCTGCGCGCCTGCCTCATGAAGCCCGAGCACCGCGACTGGCTGCCCCGGATTTTCGAACGGCTCGCGGCCGGGGTGGACCGCTAGCGGCGACTGCTAGTCGGACGCCCCCTGGGTGCGGTCGCGAACACCCTCGATGGCGCCCGCCACCATCCTGTGGATGGCCTTCAGGGTCAGCTGCCCCGGGTCGTTCCGGTAGGGGTAGGAGGCGATACCGAGCGCTTCGGTTTTCGGATAGGAGAACATGAGCCGGATCGCCCGGCCGAGCTCCTCCCCGGTCGGGCCGTTCGGTACGGTCAGCGGGTGCCCGGAGACTTCCTTCGGATCGAGCACGTCCAGGTCCACGTGCACGTAGACGATGTCCACCCGATCCGTGAGCTCGCGCATCTGCTCGTGGAGCTTGGATGAGAGCGTGCGCACATCCTCCGTGCTGATCTGCGGGATGGCGTCCCGCTCGATGCGCTCCTGCTCCAGCGGGTCCGTATCGCGCACCCCCACCATGATGACGTTCGCTTTGGACAGGGGCTCGTCCATGCCTGCCTGCTTGCGCATCCGGGTCAGCCCGTCGCCGACGGCAATGGCCACCGGCATGCCGCCGAGCATGCCGGAGAGCGTGGTCTCCGGCGTGTTGTAGTCGCCGTGCGCATCGATCCACACCAGACCGACGCGCGCCGGCGGCGCGCTGGCGTGGGCGAGCCCACCGAGCATGCCCATGAGCGACTCGCAGTTGTTGTAGAAGCCGAGATTCACCAGTCCGTCGTCCAGATTGGCGCTGACCATGTCGGCGAGATGCCCGCTGGCGAGGCCGAAGCGGTTCCACTGGCCGTACTGCTTCTCATCCTCTGCGCTCAACGCCACCGTCTCCCGGCGAACGATCCGGCCACCGGCGGACTCGATGACCGCGTCGAGGCCGTCCCGGGTCATGGCGGCGGCGTCCGCGTCCTTCTCGGGACCGGCGCGATCGCCGGCGTAGGGATTGATGACGATGGCTACGGGCACGGTATCCGCGTGCGCTGCCGAGCCGGCCAGCAGTGCGGCGAGAACGATCGGGTAAACGGACGTCGGGACGATGCGCGGCATGGGTGCTCTCTTGAACGGGGTCTTTTCGGCTATTCTACCGATCCCTTTAGCCTGGATCGCCATCATGTTGCTCTGCCTGGATGTCGGCAACAGTCAGATCTATTGCGGGGTGTATCGCGACGAGGAGCTGTGGGTGCAGTTTCGCCGCACGTCCACCATGCGCAGCTCCTCCGATGAGCTCGGCGTGTTCATGCGCAGCGCGCTCCGGGAGAACGGCGTCGACCCCGAGCAGATCACGGACATCGTCATCTGCTCCGTGGTCCCGGACATGCTCTACTCGCTGCGCTCCTGCTGCCAGAAGTATTTCGGTCTGGACCCGCTCGTGATGCGGCCGGGCATCAAAACGGGACTCAAGGTGGCGTACAAGGATCCGAAGGAGGTGGGCGCCGACCGCATTGCCGATGCCATGGGCGCGCTCAAGCTCTATCCGGGGCGCAACCTGATCGTGATCGACTTCGGCACCGCCACCACGGTCTGTGCCATCTCCAGCGATCGGGTGTTTCTCGGGGGCAACATCATTCCCGGTGTACGGCTTTCGATGGACGCTCTGGAAGAGAAGACGGCCCAGCTGCCCTCGGTGGAGATCGTGCCGGTGCACTCCGCCATCGGGCGCAGCACGGTGGAGAGCATTCAGAACGGGCTTTACTGGAGCAACGTCGGCATGGTCAAGGAGCTGGTCACGCGTATGACCCGGGAAGCGTTCGGCGAGGACCCGCCCCTGGTGATCGGCACCGGCGGCTTTGCTCACCTCTTCGACGGTCAGGATCTGTTCGACGCGGTGGTGCCCGATCTGATTCTCGAGGGCCTGCGCGAGGCCGTGCGCCTGAACCGCGCGGACTGAGGCACCTCTCTGTTCCGCTGGCGTTCGAGCGACCGGCAACTGCCGGACAGGGCGTCAGACCGTGGCGTTGGCTTCCTGGCCCGAAGGCGCCGGATCCGCCGGTGTGATCTTGTAGCCCGTGTAGGCGTACGCGATGGCCACGAAGGGGTTCACCAGGTTGAAGAAGCAGAACGGCAGGTAGGCCAGGGTCGGCACGCCCAGGGTGGCCGCCATGTACGCGCCGCAGGTGTTCCAGGGCACCAGCGGCGAGGTGAGGGTGCCTGCATCCTCCAGCGTGCGCGCAAGGTTCTTCTCGTGCAGCCCGCGCTCGGCGTAGGCCGGCTTGAACATGCGACCCGGAATGACGATGGCCATGTACTGATCCGCCGCCAGGATGTTCACCCCGAGGCAGGTGAAGATGGTGGTGGCAATCAGCGCACCGACGCTTCTTGCGGCACGGACCAGCACCCGCACCACTCGCTCGAGAACACCGGCCTTCTCCATGGCGGCCCCGAAGCACATGGCGGTGATGATCAGCCAGACGGTGTTCAGCATGGAGCTCATACCGCCGCGGGAGAGCAGGCTGTCCAGGTTGTCGTTGCCGGTGCTGGCGGTGTAGCCGTCGAACAGGACGGTCCACACGGCTTTGGCGGTGCCTTCCAGCGCGCCGAGAGCGGGATCGTGAATCAGTGCCGCGACGGCCCCCCGCTGGAAGACGAGGGCCACCAGAAGACCCGCGGCCACCCCGGTGAGAATGGAAGCGATGGCGGGCAGCCGGCGCGCCGCCATGTACACGACCACGACCACTGGCAGCAGCATGATCACGTTGATGTCGAAGTTCGCGGTGAGCGCGGCGAGGGTTTCGTCCAGGCCGACCGCTTCGGTTTTGCCCCCGGTGTGAATGCCGACGACGGCGAAAGCGACCAGGGCGATGAGGAAGCTCGGCACCGTGGTCCAGGTCATGTGCCGGATGTGCGTGAAGATGTCGATCCCCGTCACGGCGGGCGCCAGGTTCGTCGTATCGGATAGTGGCGACATCTTGTCGCCGAAATAGGCCCCGGAGATGATCGCGCCGGCCGTGATTTCCACGGACAGGCCCATGCCGGCGGCGACCCCGATCAGGCCGATGCCCAGCGTGCCCGCTACCGTCCAGGAGCTGCCGATGGCGAGTGCCGTGATGGCGCAGAGCAGACAGGAGGCGGGGAAGAACACCGCCGGATCGAGCAACTTCAGACCGTAGTAGATCATGGTCGGCACCGTGCCGGAGAGCATCCACATGCCGATCAGGCTGCCGACGGAGAAGAGGATCATGATCGCCGGCAGCGCGGTGCTGATGCCGGCGACGATGTTGTCCTCGATCACCTTCCAGTTGTGGCCGTTCTTGATGCCGACGATGGTGGCGATGACGGCGCCGATGACCAGCGCGATCTGGTTGGCCCCGCTCGAGGAATCCGAGCCGAAGATCAGCACCGACGTACCGAGCAGCGCGACGGTGATGCCGATGGTCAGCGTCGCATCCAGGGCGCTGGCTTCGCGGATGGGGGAGGATTCTGCGGTCTGGTCCGGCTCGGACGGGTTCGTTTCCTGCTGGCTCATGCGGGGGGATGTCGCGTCATTCTGCTCTGCCTGAGGATCAGGGGGCTGCTGGTGCGGGACCATTGTGGTCCAAGCGCTCGGGAATGGCACCCCGACCGAGTATCTGGCAGGCGGGCGCGTAGGTGCGGGTCAGGAGCTGCGCCAGTGTCCTCTCGGAATCGGCCGGCGTGCTGCGACCTGCAAGGGCCGTCCCGACCGGATGGTTGGCCTCGTCCAGCGCCGAGGTCACCGTGAACACGCTGACCAGAGGGTCGTCGTCGAACCCGTAGCGCAGATCGCTCGCGAGCAGCGTCCGACCGTCGGGCCCCGCGTGCACTGAGTAGTGGGCCCAGCCCATGGCGAACCAGTCGAAGATCCGTCCGGCGCGTGTTTCCAGGAAATCCCGGTACACCGCCGGGTCCGATCGCGGCGCCGTGAACCAGGTGATCTCGCAGGGCGACCAGGTGGAGTAGAACCCCACCCGGTCGACGTCGGGGCTGCGCGCCACCACCCGTCGCAGGTATACCTGCAGAAGGGTGGGAAACGCGCTGAGCCGGGTGGGGCTGATGCCGACCGCGGCGAGCTGATCGCGGGCGGCGGATTCGGCGCGCGCGTTCTGCAGCCAGCCGTAGCCGAGGTAGGCGCTGGACAGGATCAAGGTCACGAGCGCGATGTGGGTGGTCCGGAGCCGGTTACGCAACGCAGGCAGCCAGCCGAGCAGAAGGCCCAGACCCAGAATGAGCGTGTAGATCGGATCGATGATCGGCATCGCGTTGATGGCGAAACGCGCGTCCGAGAAGGGACTCAGCAACTGCGTGCCGTAAGGGGTGAGCAGGTCGAGGAGAGGGTGCGACAGCAGGGCCAGCGAGATGACCAGCATCCACCGGCTCCGGCTGCCCTCGTGCCCGGGATCGCGATGCCGCTCCCAGCGCCAGACCAGGGCGCCGAGCAGGGGACCGACCACCGGTGCGAAGAACAGCGAATGGGTGATGCCGCGGTGGGTGACCAGCTGATCGAAGAAGTCACCGCCGACCGAGAACAGCGCGTCCACGTCGGGCAGCGCACCGGCCGCCGCGCCCCAGAGGGCGGCCCGATAGCCCAGCTCGCGGTGTCCCGCGACCTGCGCCACCACGGCGCCGAGGGCTGCCTGGGAGAAGGGATCCATCGTCCGCCCGGGCGCCTCAGCCCAGGGGCAGGGCAGTGGTGGACTTGATGCGCTCCATCGCGAACGAGGAGGACACGTCGTGCAGCGGCACCACGCCGATCAGTCGCTTGTACACGCGGTCGTAGTCGGCGATGTCGCGCACCACGATCTTCAGCATGTAGTCCGTCTCGCCGCTCATCCGGTAGAACTCCACCACCTCGGGGATGGCCGACACCCCCTCGGCGAACTTCTTCAGCCATCGATCGTTGTGCTCGTTGGTCTTGATGCCGACGAACACCGTGACGTTCAGCGCCAGCTTTTCCTGGCTGAGCAGAGCCACCCGTTTGCGGATCACGCCGCGTTCCTCGAGCCTCCGCGTCCGCCGCCAGCAGGCGTTCGCCGACAACCCCACGCGCTCGGCAATCTCGGCGTTGGAGAGGCCGGCATCCTCCTGGAGGAGGTCGAGAATGCGCAGATCGAGCCGGTCCAGGTTGTGAATTTCTTCCACGATATCGGGTCTCGATGAGATGAGATTTGCTGAATGTGCCACATGGAGCCAGAAAACGGTCGGTTTTACCAGCCGCGATGCAATAAAGTGGTAGTGATCCGTAATCCGGCCATGGGGAGATGCACATGCAAGTGATGGTCACGCCCTTCTTCGATGCCGGCACGCACTCCTACAGCTACGTGGTCGCGGAGCCCAGCAGCCGTACCTGCGCGGTGATCGATCCGGTGCTCAGCTACGACAAGGCCGAGGATCGGGCAAGCACCGGCAGTGCCGACGAGATCGTCGACTTCGTCAAGGCCAACGATCTCATCGTGGAGTGGCTGCTGGAAACCCACGTGCACGCCGATCATCTCTCCGCCGCCCGGTACCTGAAATCCCGGTTCGTCTGCGCGCAGAGCGGCATAGGCGCCGGTGTCCAAGCGGTCCGGGATCTGATCGACCCCTCGCTGCCGGAACCCGAGCGCCTGTTCGACCGTCTGCTCGAAGACGGCGACCGCATCTGCCTCGGCCATGCCAGCGGCCGGGTGGTGGAAACACCGGGGCACACGCCCGCCTGCGTGAGCTACCGGTTCGAGGACGTGGTTTTCGTCGGTGACACCCTGTTCATGCCCGACTACGGTTCGGCGCGCTGCGACTTCCCGGGTGGTGACGCGGCGACCCTCTATCGATCGATTCAGCGCCTGCTGGCATTGCCGGAACCGACGAAGCTGTTCATGTGTCACGATTACGCTCCGGGTGGCAGGGCGCACAGGTACCTGACCACGGTCGCCGAGCAGCGCTGCCACAATGTGCACGTCAAACAGGGTACGAGCCAGGCGGAGTTCGTCGCCTTCCGCACGGAGCGCGACCGGGAGCTCACCGAGCCCGCGTTGATGGATCCGGCGGTGAGGTTCAACCTGTCCGCCGGGCATTGCCCCGAAGTACGTATTGAAGGCAATCCATCGGGCGCGTCGCACCACTTTCGTGCCGCCTGATGAAGGGAGATCATTCATGAAGACAGCTCTGCAATGGTTGATGGTGGCATCGCTCCTGACGATCGGTGCCGGGTCACGGGCCGAAGATGGCGCCTACAGCGAACACGTGGCTCGGGTGGCGGACAACACGGTCATCGCGGGCACCCTGGATCTCGACGCGCTGAAGGCACAGCATCCGGATGATGTGCTGATCGTCGACCTGCGGACCCCGGCCGAAGGCACTGCGGAGGAAGCCAAAGCCGCGGAAGCGCTCGGCTTCTCCTATGAGAACATTCCGGTCAGCTCGCCCAAAGTGGATCCCGCTCAGGTGGATGCGCTCCGAGCGCTGCTCGACGGCGCCGATGCGGATACGCTGGTGGTCGTGCACTGTGCATCGGGTAATCGCGCGGGCATGCTCTGGGGCGCGATGCGTGTGGAAGACGGTGTGCCGGTAGGATCCGTCGAAGAGACCCTTTCCGGCGTGCTGACCAAGCCGCCCACCATTGCGGGCCTGGAAGGCTACGCGCAAGCGCTGAATGCGGAGCCCTAGCGGCGCCTACGCCTCGAGCGGTCACCTCGGCCTGATCCTGGCCGCGGTAGCGATCGGTCCGCTGATCTACGTCGGCAATCCGGCGATTGCGTTGCTCGTGGGCGGTGCCATTGCGCTCGCGCTCGACCGCACACCCGTTCCGTACGCCTCGCTCATCGGTCGCTACACCCTGCAGACGGCCATCGTGCTGCTGGGATTCAAGCTGGACCTGCAGACCGTCTGGTCACTCTCCGCCACCTACACCTGGGGGGTGGCGCTCTTCGTGCTGACCACGCTCGTAGTGGGATTCCTGTATGCACGGGCGCTCAGGTCCGAGCGCAACCCCTCTGCCCTGATCGTTGCGGGGACCGCCATCTGCGGTGGTACCACCATCGCCACGCTGAGCCCGATCATCGGCGCCCGGCCGCACGAGACCGCCGTGACGCTGAGCCTGGTGTTCCTGATGAACGTCGTGGCGCTCTTTACCTTTCCACTGATCGGCCACTGGCTCGGTCTGTCACAGCTCGAGTTCGGGCTCTGGTCGTCGCTCGCCATCCACGACACGAGCTCCGTGGTGGCCACTGCCGCCATCTACGGGGATAAGGCCGCCGAGGTGGCTACCACCATCAAGCTCGGGCGCACCCTGTGGCTGATTCCGCTGGTGCTGTTCGCGAGCGTGGTCGCGACGTCCGGCGCGCAGGCCGGCAGGGCGCGCGTGCGTGTGCCGGGATTCATTCTCGCGTTCGTCGCCGCGACGGCGGTCGGCACTTTCGTCGACCTGCCCCAGATGCTGACCACAGTCGCGGGTCAGGTCTCCAAGGCGCTCCTGGTCTGCGCGCTCTTCCTGATCGGCTGCGAGCTGACCCGTGCGACGCTGCGCCGGATCCGCGGCCGGATCTTCTGGCTGGGTGTGCTTCTGTGGCTCACGGCCGCGCCGCTCACGCTGCTCGCCATCCGCCACTTCCACTGAACGACGCAGCGTGGCTTATCGGCACGCATCATATGATTAGGCGAAAACGGTCTTTCACCCATGCTCGGCGGGCGTCTATGGTGCGCCCATGTCTCGATTCGCTGCTCTCGACAAGCTCGGTTTTCTCGCGCTGCTGGTGTTTGCCGGCTACGTGCTCCTGCCTCTTTTCGCCTGATTCCACTGCCCATCCGAACATAGTCCGGCGCGGTCCGAAAGCGCTTGACAGCCCCTGGTATGGGGCCTAAAAACGTCGCCGAATGAAGGTCCGAATTGCCGGTGAATGCCGAAGGGTTTGATGGCGTCGATGAGTGACACCGAAGAGGAATTCGAGGATCAGACGGAGGACGAACTGGACGCGGAACTCGGTGAAGACGAAGAGATTGAAGATCTGGAAGATGATCTGGATGAAGATCTTGATGACGAGACCCGTGACGAACTCAGGGCCGTGGATGAGGCACTGAGCCAGAAAGAGCAGAACGCCCGATCGCTTGCGATCCGCCGTGCGCTGGAGGAGCGCGCCGAGCGGAGGCGACTGCACGATGACCTGGACTATCTGGACGACTGAGCTCCACTATCGCTCGAGAACCTACCCCTGTTGTCTATGTCGTGACCGACCCCTTGTGCTCCTGGTGCTGGGGCATGGCGCCGGCGGTCGAGGAGGCCGCTCACCGGCTATCGGAGGAGGTGGTCTTCGATGTCCTCCTGGGCGGGGTCAACGTGCACGCGACCCAGCCCATCGGCGATTTCGGACGCCGTCACCTGATTCGGCTATGGCGGGAAGTACACGCCACCACGGGTGCCCACTTCGGCTACTCACTGCCCGACCCTTTCATCTACAACTCGACGCTTGCCTGCGTTGCCGTCGAGGCCCTGCGTCGTCGAACCGGCTCTGCGCCGTTCGGCTTCCTGCACCGCCTGCAGCAGTGTCTGTTCGAGGAAGGCCGGAACACGGCCATCCCCGAGGTGCTCGACTGGGTGGCGCAGGAGTTCGGGTGGGCGCCGGGTGAGCTCGCGGCCGAGCTCGACGACGAAGCGCTGCATGATCGGGTGCGCGAACAGTTCGAGGGCTCGCGGACCTACGGGACCAATGCGCTGCCGAACGTGCTCATCGAGTCGGAGGGCCCCCGTCGGTTGCTGTTTGGCGGCTATGCGGACTCGGACATGATCGTGACGCTCATCCGGCAGGCCCTCGGCGTCACCGCCGATTGAGACGTGCTGGCTGCGCCTGATGGCCGGCGCGTGGCACGGTGCTTCAGAAACAGGCTTCAGAAGTAGGCGGCGATGGCGGGTCGGAACCGGTCCATGTCGACCAGGAACGAGTCGTGCCCCTGCCGTGAGTCCATGCGCCGGAAGCTCACGTCCGCAACGAACTCCTCGAGGCCGATGGCCAGCTCCTCCTGCTGCTCGATGGGAAACAGGAAGTCCGTCTCCACCCCGATGACCAGCGCACGTTCGAGCTTCACCCGGGAGAGCCCCTTCTGCAGGCTGCCTCCGTGGTCCGTGGCATCGAACAGATCCATCGCGCGCGACAGATAAAGGTAGCAGTTGGGATCGAAGGAACCGATGAACCGGTTCGCGTGGGCTTCGAGATACGATTCCACCTCGAAGTCGATGCCGAACGGGCCTTCGTAGTCACGGCCGGCCCGTTCGCGGCCGAAGCGCTCCGTCCACTCCTCGGCGGAGCGATAAGAGATCATGCCCAGCTTTCGGGCCAGACGCATGCCGTTCGTCGGGCCAGCGTCGAAAGGATACTGTCCGTTCTGCCAGTCGGGATCCGTACGGATGATCTCCCGCTGAAGGCTGCGCACAGCGATGGAGAACGGCAGGCTCCGGGTGGCCGAGGAGATGGCGATCAGGCCGTTGCTGCGTTCCGGGAAGAGCAGGGTGAAAGC
>JASFLG010000035.1:0-15301 GCA_050118205.1 Pseudomonadales bacterium | reverse complement strand
GCAACACCCACCATTCACCTCTTCTCCGCGCGGAAAAGAGTGAAAAACGGAGCGGTAGTTCAGCTGGTTAGAATACCGGCCTGTCACGCCGGGGGTCGCGGGTTCGAGTCCCGTCCGCTCCGCCATCTACTCATTGGTGCTACCCGGAGTCATGGGTGACACTTCATACCGGAGACATAGGTAACACCTTCGGTACAAAGGGATTCGGGGCAGGTTGCACATGCCCCCTCATCCTGGCCAAAGAACCCTAGGTCATATTCCATGAACGAGACAAGCCATAGGGGGCATGTGTCAGATTTTCTCGAAGGCGCAACTTCGAGGTTCCGATTGGCCGAAAATCAGCACAGGCGAAGCATCAACTCCAGGATCGGTGGTTGGATATGACTGTTTGCCGGCCCATGCAGCCTCCGCAGCTTCTCACGATTGCGAACGGGCAGGGTCATCGGCAGCATCCATATGTGCGAGTGCGTTACACGATCAGGCCTGCATGGAGTGTGCTTAGGCTAGTCGCGACTAGGCCGGACAGGAAACCAAGCGAGCTGTGCCAGGGATCGAGCTTGCCGCCGGTTGGATATCGATGCTCCTGGTCTGAAGGCGCAGTTTCTTTTGGTGATCGATTAAGGCCATGAACTCCTCAGCAAGGCATTCATCGTGTTCGCCGACGACTCTGGCGACTTCATAGTCGAAGGGAACGTCGAACTGATGCTTTTGGTGCATCAAAGAGTATCGCCAGAACGCTTGCAGTGTCGTGCGCCACGCCCGGATCAGCCCGCTCAGCCGTCGGGCGCTCAGCCGGGCCTGCGCCATTTCCACAGCTGTAGTATTCTCGATCGATGGAGAGACCGTTCCCTGCCTATGCCGGCGAAGCCCCCTATGTCTTTGTCAGCTATTCTCATGACGATGCGACCACCGTTTATCCGGAAATCCTGCGTCTCCACGAATCCGGCTTCAACATCTGGTACGACGAGGGCATCAGCCCGGGTTCCACCTGGCGCGATGAAGTTGCGCTCGCGCTGACGCAGAGCAAAGTCTTTCTCTTCTACATTTCGCCGCGTTCGATCCGTTCCGAGAGCTGCCTGCAGGAGCTGAATTTTGCGCTGTCGCGGGAACGCAAGATCCTGGCTGTGCATCTGGAACCGACCGAACTCACCATGGGTGTGGACCTGAGCCTGTCCAACAAGCAGGCGATCATTAAGGCGGATCATCTGGATTCGACCTACTTCGAAAAGCTCAAGAGTTCGCTCAACTCGCTACTGCCCAAACTCGCGCCGGTTGAGCTTGGCTTCAAAGTATCGCTCCCCGACCCCGCGGCGGCGCCGACGGGCGAGAGATCCATCGCCATTCTGCCCTTGAGCAACCGTAGCAGCGATGAGGAAATCGAGTATCTGTGTGACGGCATTGCCGAAGAGTTGATTGGCGGATTGTCGAAGCTGGACGGTCTGCGGGTCGCGTCGCAACTGTCGACCTTTGCCCTCAAGAATCAGGGCCATGACATCCGAACCATCGGCGACAAGCTGAAAGTCAGCCACGTGCTCAGCGGCAGCGTCCAGAAGAGCGGCGAACGGGTGCGCGTGAACATCTCGTTGAATGATGTCGCCAACGACAACGCCGTCTGGTCCGAACGGTACAACGGCACGCTGGACGACGTCTTCGATTTTCAGGAGAGCGTGGCTCGCAACGTCGTCGATGCGCTCGAGCTGGAGCTGAGCAGTGACAAGCGGGATGCGCCGCTCATCGACACCGGAACAGACAACCCTCAAGCGTACAACTCCTTCCTGCTCGGCTATCACGCCTTCCTGACGCTGACTGCCCGCGGCCTGACCATTGCGCTTGATCACCTGCACCACGCGGTCTCGCTGGATCCGCAGTTCGGTCGAGCGCATTACTACATTTACGTCTGTAACCTGCTGACGACCGATCTCTTCGGTGCGCCGCGTGAGCCGCTGATCGATAAGGCGCGTGAGGCAGCCGAGAAAATGTGGAACACGGACTTTATCGTACCGATTCCCAAGGTTTACATCCGGCGCCAGCTGACCCGGGAATGGCCCCTTGAGCCGGATCTTGCACGCGAGGCGATCGACAAGATCAGGAATCCCGACCAGGAATGGCAGGGCTTTCAGTACTGGAGTCTCGGTGTCCAGCTGGGGCTCGCCGGGCTGCAGAGAGGATCGTTCGAGTACCTGAACAAATACTGGGATACCACCCCGGCAGACCTGTCGGCCAGCACCAACTTCAACGATTACTATTGTTCGGCGCTCGAGCTGCTCGGGAGATTCGAGCAGGAAATCGAGTTCATCACTCAGGAACTCTCCGTCAATCCGGACCTGCCCCTGCAACTGGGCGTTCGCGCCATGACCTACAGCAGAACGGGTCAATACCGGAAAGCGGAGGACGACCTCAGGCAGCTTGCAAAAGTTTACCCGCGAAACTTTGCGCAGTTCTATCACCTGTATTGGACGCGAGAAATGGAAGCCGCTCGGGAGTACTACGCGTGGCTGGAAAGCCAGCCGCGGCTTCAGACGCTGTTCAAGTACTGGGGTGCCTTTCTCCTCGGCGATATCGAAAAGGGCCTCGACTATCTGGTCGAATCGGAAGTAGACCCCTGGTCGATCAAGATTCGCAGCGTGCGATGTCTGCCTCAGTCACGGGTTCACGAGGTCTGGAATCATCCCCGCCATCGCGCCAAGATGGAGCTGGTGGGCATCACAGACCAATGGCGCGACGAGCTTCTGCAGCTCGTCAACGAGGTCGCCCCGATTACCGGTATCGCCGTCAAACCCGACGAGGACTACTAGCGCAGATCCGGCGGCCGCGGCCTCCAGGCCCGGGGCGTGCTCGGCAGCCGCAATCGCTGCTTCGCACCGAGCTCGCTGAGGCATTCCCTGCGCGGCGTTCTTCTGGACCCCCTGTTTGCGCGCCTGTGCTGACCATGGCGTACGCGAACAGGGCGGTGAAGGCGAGCAGTCCAAGCGGGACGAGAAGGTCGGATATCGGAGGATCGGAAGCTTTGGGCCATACATACACCCATCATTGCGTTTGGGTCGGCGTGGTGGAGTCTCAAGGGAAAACGATCTCAGGATCGCGGCCTCCGAGGATTCTGGCGGGGCGGGCGTGATGTTGGAGGTGCCCAGAACGAACGGGCTCACGGTGACGCCGCGAGCGATCGAGTCAAGGGGGAAGGAGCCCGGAGCGGAGCAGCATTGACGTCGTCCTGACGCCGAGCGTCCCGCTCCCGCGACCCGTGCGGCTATGGCGGCAGGCTTTCGTCCTGGTGCAACGCGCCATACTTCTGCAGGATCCTCTGCACGTCGCCGATCGGAATGGCCTCGAGCCTGCCGCGGACACTCTCGACGGTCGTCGCGCGCAGTATCGCGTTGTAAATCGCTTCCTCGGTCGCTTCTGCGGTCGCCGCGAACAGCGGCGACATCTGCTCATTGGTGAGCGACGGGGTGGTAACGGGTGCGTCGCTCGCGCGCAGCCGCCGCACGTCGGGGTTCGTCGAGAAGGCAATGACGTAGTCGCCGGAGCCGTTGCTCGCATAGGACCCGGTTCGCGCGAGACCCATCATGCCGCGCTTGCTCAAGCGGTCCAAGCTGTGTGCCGTCAGCGGTGCGTCCGTTGCCACGACGATCATGATGGAACCGTCCTCGGGATGCGGTTCGCCGCCGGACGCTTCGAGGTCGCGGCGATAGGCGTAGTTGCCGAGCTCGCGGCCGACCGGCGCGCCGTTCATCTCGAGAATGCCGCCGTAGTTCGTCTGCACCAACACGCCGATCGTGTAACCGCCGAGCGACGCGGGCAGCACGCGTGAGCTGGTGCCGATACCGCCCTTCCAGCCGAAAGCTTGTGTGCCGGTGCCGGCACCGACGCTGCCTTCCTCCACTGGGCCGCCGGCGGCCGCATCGAGCGCCGCAAACACTTCATCGTGGCCGATCGGGTCGGCCCACATGTCATTGACGCGCGAGTCGTTGGTCTCGCCGACGACCGGGTTCACGGTGTGCTCGCCCGTACCTGGCGGTTCGTGTTCCAGGACCCATTCCTTGAGCGCGTTCGCGGCGCTCCACACGCACAGCGTACAGGTGAGTAGTATCGGTGTTTCGATCTCGCCGAACTCGCGCACCTGGGTTTCGCCGATGAGCTTGCCGTAGCCGTTGCCGACGTGAATCCAGGCGGGCACGGTGCGGGTGTACAGGTCGCCGGGCGCCGGAACGATTGCGGTGACGCCGGTGCGGATGTCGTCGCCTTCAATGCGCGTCGAGTGACCGACCCGGACGCCGTCTACGTCGGTAATCGCATTGAGCGGCCCGGTCGGGAAGACGCCGACCACAAGGCCAATGTCACGGGCGCGGGGCCGCTGTTCAGCACCGGCAGCCGTGCCCAGGCATAGGATGCAGCCCAGTGCGCAGATCAACAGTTTGTCCATGGACGTCTCCCTGATAAGCGGAGTACCCTTTCGCCAATGCGAATCGACACTGTAGTCGCGCGATTCACGATCGATGTGTGGATCGTGGCCGTTGTCATCATCCGCCGGCTCTATCGGACCCTCGTTGAAGTACCTATCCATGGCGGAGACAACTGGGAGACTGCAGGCGGCCCGTCGTTGTCACCAGCGACGGGGATGCAGACAGGCTGACAGTCCTAACGTTCCGCGTCTCTCCCATGGTACCAATGGTACCGGCACTTATCGCTGTCGAAGTCGCCGCCGCGGTTATCCTCGCAAGCGCGCGCATGAGATTCATACCCGATAACGTTGTAGGCGCACGTTGCCAAGGGCGCGATGATTGCGCTCACAAGCAGGACAATGGCGATACCTCGACCCGTGACCTTCATGCTAGCTCCCATCAGATCCACGCTTAAACAACGCCCGGCAAACGACCATCTGGACGTATCCGACCCACGTCTTTGGGGCAGGTGAGGTGCTTGCGCGAATCGCGACGAGCTTCCCTTCGATCTGTAGTGTCGGAGCACGATTATAGACGCCGAAATGCCTGGCCCAGCCGTTCAGCCGCAGCCTCGATCGTCGGGACGTCCGCGGCCGCGTAGCCCATCAGCAGACCGTGTTGGGGCTTGGCATCGAGATAGCAGCTGGACAGGGCGCTGACCCTGACGCGCGCGGATGCGGCTGCCGACACCAGGGCCTGATCTGACACCCCGGGCGGCAGCCGGGGCCCGGGCCGCGCAACCAGATGCATTCCCGCGTCGTCCGCCTGCAGATGGAGAAGGCCGTCCAGCTCGCGGTCAGCCGCAGCGAGCAACCGCCGCTGGCGTTCGCCATAGCGACGCCGCATGCGGCGTACGTGAGCGGCGAACTGTCCGGACTCCATGAAGCGTGCCAGCACCGGCTGGGTGATCAGGGACGGGTAGTCGTCGAGCGCGCGGCGGGCGGCGACGAAGTCGGCCACCAACGCTCGCGGCACGACGAGGTAGCCGAGCCGAATACCGGGAAACAGCACCCGGGAGAAGCTGCCCATGTAGATCACCCGTTGCGCGTCCGGATGTCGCTCCACATCAAGGCCCCGCAGCGCGGCGAGCGGACGGCCGGCGTAGCGGTACTCGCTGTCGTAGTCGTCTTCGAGAATCCAGCCGGCGCCTTCGTGGGCCCAGCTCAGCAGCGCCAGCCGTCGTGAAAGGCTCAGGGTCGAGCCGAGCGGATACTGGTGCGACGGCGTGACCATGGCCAGACGTGCGTCCGGCCCGGTCTGCAGAGCCTGTTCCACGCGCATGCCGTGCTCGTCCACGGCGACCGGAACCATCGTCACGCCCGCGCCCACCAGCGGACCGCGCAGACCGCTGTAGCCGGGATCCTCGACCAGAACCCGCGCGCCCGGCTCGAGTAGCAGCCGCGCGACGAGATCGAGACTCTGCTGCGAACCGCTCGTCACGAGAATCTCCTCGGGGTGGCAGCGTAGCCCACGCACCGCATTCAGGTGTCGGGCAATGGCCACCCGCAGCGCCGGCAGGCCGGCGGGGTCGCGGGAATGCACCAGTTCCCGATCCGGGTGCCGCCAGAGGCTGCCGAGCAGGCGTCCCCACTGATCGAACGGGAAAGCGTCCAGGTCGGGTAGGCCGGTGGCAAAGGCGGCACCGGCCCCGGCGAGGGTGTCGACTTCCAGTTGGTGCAGGCCGGCGAGGGTCCTGCCCCGGTCCGAGAGGCCGAGCGCCACACCCGCCTGGGCCCGGCCGCCGGACCCTGCGCTCCCGAGTGGAGCAAGCAGCGTCTCGGGCAGCACCGGCGAGACGAAGCAGCCGGCACCCCGCCTGGCTTCGAGATAACCCTCGCTGCGCAGCTGCTCGTAGGCGTTCAGCACCGTGTTGCGTGAACAGCCGAGTTCCTCGGACAGGGCCCGGCTCGAAGGCAGGCGCCAGCCGGGTTGCAGATTGCCCGCGAGGACGGCATCGCGGAGGCCGTCATAGACCTGCCGGTGCAGGGGCCGTGATCCGTCCGATTCGAGCCCGATGGCCAGAGCAAGCAGGGGCGCGTCGGTTCGTCGAGACATGACGGGTCTGCTGAGGAATAGTGGTACTAACGATATTGCTTAACTGGATCTTTTGCTAGAACCACTCGTCCGATAGCTTGCGGATGCGTGCAACCCCGAGGGAGCGCGAACCCGTGTCTGATGCGCAGTCAGCGGGTGGATTGAGCCGCATTGGATACGCCCGGCAACTCGTACCAGGAACGCTAGGCAAGGAGGTAGTGATGATGAACCTGCGAGGCCTGACGGCGGCCCTGGCGATGGTTGCGGGCATAGGGGCGCTGGCCGCGGAGCCACCGACCGCTCCGGTGGCGTGCGACTTCGGCGCGCCGGATCCGGCGGCGCCGGAGGAGATGGGCCAGTTCGGTTTCCTGATCGGCAACTACCGGATTCACCTGCATGCCTGGCAGGGTGATGGGTGGTCGCCACCAAGCCCGGGCGTGACCGCGCGCTGGAACGGACGCTACGGTCTGCGCGGCATGGCGATCTACGACGAGTGGTTCAACCCTGATCCGGCTCAGGATCCCGGGGGCAATCGCGGCGTCAACGTGCGTATGTACGACCCCGAGGAGCAGCTCTGGAAAATGATGTGGATTGCCACGTCGGGCAAGGTCGTGCAGGACCTTCGCGCGCGCATGGAAGACGGCACGCTGACCATGTGGCAGGTCGCGCCCGAGCGTCCGGATTTCAAGGCGATATTCAATATTCACGACGCGGACCACTGGGATCGCGTCTCTTTCACTCACGACGCCAACGGCGACTGGGTTCCCCAGCACAAGCTGGCCGCGACACGTATTCCCTGCGATCCGGCGCAGCGTCCTTAGCGCCCGGATGGACGCTCGGGCAGTGCGAAGGCCACCAGGTAGTCGCCGCGGGTGGTGCCAAGTCCGCCGTTGCCACCTGCGGCGATGACGACGTATTGCCGACCGTTCAGCCGATAGGTCATGGGCGTCGCCTGACCGCCGGCCGGCAGCCTGCCCCGCCACAGCTCGTTGCCCGTGGTCAGATCGAAGGCGCGCAGGTAGTCGTCGGACGCGGCGCCGATGAACACCAGCCCCGAGGATGTGACGATGGGGCCACCCATGGCCGGCATGCCATGAATGTACCAGAAGGGCCAGGGCGCCAGATCACGTGACGTGCCTAGGGGTACCTGCCAGGCCAGGGTGCCGCTGGTCAGATCCACCGCCGCCAGAGTCCCCCACGGTGGCGCTGTGCACGGAACGCCCAGCGGGGAGGTCAGCACCTGACGCCGCATACCATAGGGCGTGCCCTGCTGGCGGGCGAACTCGGAGTCGGGGAAGTTGCCCGACTCATATGCTGACTGGAGGCGGTCGCGTGGGACGAGCTGCACCACCACCGGCACGCTGTTAGTGTTGGCGACGACCAGTTGCCGTTCCGGATCCACCGCCACGCTCCCCCAGTTCGACCCGCCCGGGTAACCAGGCCGCATGACGGTGCCCTCGAGGCTGGGTGGTGTATAGAGGCCTTCGGAGCGGTAGGCATCCAGGAGTTTGGCGCAGCGGCCACGGTCCCAGAACGTCAATCCCCAGGCGTCTTCGCTGTTGAGCGGACCGCTCGGGACCAGCGACGGCAGCGACGAGAATGGTTGGGTCGGTGAAAGCGTTTCCCCCGGCACGCCGCCCTGAGGCACGGCGCGTTCCTCCACGTTGAACAGCGGCTCGCCACTTCGCCGATCGAAGACGAAGAGCGTGCCCATCTTCGTGGCCTGTACGACGGCGGGAATGGCTTCGCCGTTTCGCCGTAGCATCATCAGGACCGGCTGCGCCGGCATGTCGAAATCCCACACGTCGTGGTGTACCAGCTGGCGCCCCCACACCACGGCGCCGGTCGCGGCGTCGAGCGCCACCAGCGAGTTGGCGTAGCGGTTGTCGCCGGGACGCTCGCCGCCGTAGAAGTCCGGGCTCGCCGAGCCTACCGGTACGAAGACCAGGCCGAGCTCCCGGTCCACCGAGAGCACCGACCAGGCATTGGCGGCCCCGGTCATGGCTGCGCCGTTCTCGCTCCACTCCGCGTAGACCGGGTTGTCTGGGCTGCGCGGAATCGGATCCCATGACCACACCAGCGCACCCGTGCGCGCGTTGAAGGCCCGGACGATGCCGAGCTCGACCTTCACGGCCCGGTTGTCGCCCACAGCAGAGCCGGTGATGACCAGGTCGTGCCAGATGGCGGGCGGCGACGTGACCAGGTAATCGCCGGTGTCCCGGGGCCGGGTACCTTGGTTCAGGTCCACGGTGCCGTGGTCTCCGAACCCCATGCAGGGCGTGCCGGTGGCGGCGTCCAGCGCGATCAGCCGAGCATCCAGGGTGCCCAGGAAGATGCGCACCGCGCACGGTGCGCCCGCTGGCGCGTCGGGGTCTCGCCAGGCGCTGACGCCGCGCGAGGAGTTCTCCGCGTAGTGGCGCTTCGGCAGGCGTGCATCGAACTTCCACACGGGCTTCCCGGTAGCGGCATCCACGGCATGCACGTGCCCATAAGGCGTGCTGAGATAGAGAACGCCGTCCAGCAGGATCGGCGTGGCCTCGAATGCCATGTGCTCCCGGTCTTGGAAGCCGTCACCGAGGTCGCCGGTTCGATAGGTCCAGGCGACCTCGAGCCGCTCGACATTGGCGGCATCGATCTGGTCAAGGCGCGCGTAGCGGCTGCCCCCGGCATCGTTGCCGTAGCTCGGCCAATCGGTATCCGCTGCGGGCTGAGCGCTGGCCGTCTGCCACCCCGCCAGCAGCACGACCGCCCCCAGCCAGGGCCGCCAAAAAGGCCGTCCGCTGCCGCAGCCGCTGCGATGACGTTCGCCACCCATGGTTCATCTCCTGGTCCCACGCCAAGTCGCAACTGTAGTGGCCGCCGGCGCTCGCTCAAGCGCCCAGGGACGAGCGGGACGATCGCGGGGTGGGCGGCGCCGGCGCGGGACGGACCGCCGAGGGTTCAGCGCGCGGCACCGGTCGTCACCGGAGTCATCCGGAGCTTCAGGGCGTCACGGTAGCGGCGGGACAGGTTCAGGAAGGTGCCGTCGTCCAGCACGATGCGCTGGTCACCGTGGAACCAGGGCTGGATCTCCCGCACGGCGTCCAGATTCACCAGATGAGAGCGGTGCACGCGGACGAAATCGTGGCCGCTCAGCTCCCGCTCCATGTTGCCCAGGGTCTCCCTGAGTTTCCGCTCTCCGCGGTTCGTGTGCAGAATCACGTAGTTGCCGGCGGCCTCCACGTAGCGAATGTCGGCGGCGCTGACGATGACCTCACGATTGCCATGGCGGGCCAGGAAGCGTGGCGTGGAAACGACGGCCGGTAACTCCGATCCCGTTGCCGGGCGCGCTGCCTCTGGCATGTCACTCAGGCGCTGGAGCAGCACGTAATGGCGGAAACCGTGCAGGGAGAGCACGGCCAGAGCGTAACCCAGCGTGAACTTGCGGTACTCGTACAGCAGCTCGAAGCTGAGGTCGCCGAACGTGTAGTGAGCGCCGAGCGAGAAATAGATGACCTTTCGCACGGCGACGAACAATGTGCTGTGCAGCAGCGCAAAAGGCACGGTCATCAGCAGATAGGCCGGCAGCGCTGTCAGCCAGATGTTGCATCGCCGGGACACCCACTCATCGACGCGCCGGATCAGCGGCAGCAGCGCCACCAGAGCGAAAACACCCGTGTACTCGTTGACCAGCGGCTGCCACGCATGCAGATCAATGCCGACGCGAGCCGCCTCCATCAGCACGCTACTGGTCTGAACGCCGGCGGCGATGAAGGCCGCCACCATCCAGACGATATAGAAGCGCCGCCACGCCTGGGGCTCGATGCGTTCGTCGGACATCACTCCCTGACCCCGCGAGACCAAGGAAGATCGTAACGTCTACGAGGCTGGGGGTACATGGTGAACGAGGCGAGGAGGCGGCACGCGGCCCGTACCCGTCGTGAATCTCTGCTGACTGGTGCGAATCTGCCTGGTCGTCTCAGTCTTCAGGGTAAGCTTCGTATGGCGTGTGGGAGTAGAATGTGTGCTGCGCCCTGGCTCAGTCACGCATCATGCCCCGTCCGAAGACATTTGACCCTGATCACGTCCTCGATGCCGCTATCGAGCTTTTTAGAGCCCAGGGGTACCGAGGCACGTCCTTTGACGATCTTGTCAAAGCGACAGGCGTGGCACGTTACGGGCTGTACTCCACCTACGGGGACAAGCGTGATCTGTTCCTGGCAAGCCTCAAGCGCTACCCACAACGCATGGAACGCAACGTTCTGGGCCGACTTCGCGAATCCACCGATGGCAAACAGGCACTGAAGCGCCATTTCGAGAGGTTGGTGGAGACTGTCGCAGCCGGCGATCGGCGCGGGTGTCTCATCTGCAACACGGCGATCGAACCCATCATGAGTGATCGAGCTGTCGCGGGCGCGGTGAGGCGCGGGTTCGAGCGCATGGAGTCCGCATACGGAGCCTGTATCGATGTTGCGCAAAGCAAGGGTGAGCTTGATGTGAACATCGACAGCGGGGCGCTTGCCGATTACTTCGTAAGCATCCATCGAAATGTGGTTTCCATGGCTAGAGCGGGCTACCCGGTGGCCCGGATACGCCGGTTTGTGGCGTTTGCCCTGGATGCGGTCATAGCCTAGAGAGTTCAGACGTTGACTCGGGCTTTGGCTCGGAGTCAGAATGCACATTCTGAAATCAAGGTCGACTCTCGTGCCTCTGGATCGATATCTGGATCCATGGACCGTTCCTAACCTACTTTTCTATGCGGCACGGCCGATGCCCGCCGCGATCGTCGCGCTTTCCCTGCTGCGCGACTACGACATCAAGTTCTCGCTCGAAGGGGGTGGGCATGCGTGAATCAGAGGTTCCAGCTTCATTGGCCGAGATGGAATGCCCCGAGTTCGAGGGGCATCCGTGGGTCACACCATCCGGGAAACCGCGGGTATCGATCATCTCCACGGCCGGGTTGATGCACCGGGGGGATCGGCCGTTCAGTTTCGGCGGGGCCGATTACCGGATTCTTGATTGTGAGAATCCGGCGGACATCGTGATGAGCCATATTTCCACGAACTTCGACCGAACCGGATTTGCACAGGACATCGACGTGGTGTTTCCCATCGACCGTCTGATCGAAATGGCGAACGATGGGACTATTGGTTCCGTGTCTCGCTATCACTACTCCTTCATGGGCGCGACCGCCCCGGACCAACTGGAAATTGCGGCGCGACAGCTGGCCCGCGTGCTGAGGCAGGACGAGGTCGACACTGCTCTGCTGGTCCCTGTCTGACCTCTGTGCACGCGCGCCGTGTGCGCGCTCGCGCATTATCTGGAAGACGAGGGAATAGCAACACTGACGATCGGACTCATTCCGCAGCATGTCGCGAAAATGGAGCCGCCACGGGCGCTGACGGTTCCGTTCCAGCTGGGCCGGCCACTCGGAGCTCCAGGTGATGCCGAGTTCCAGCGCGACGTCTTGAAGCACGCCTTCGGACTGCTGAACCGGCCGGGCCCGGGCCCTGTCAGCGAGGTATTCGAACGGGACGCGCCTGATGCCGCCGAGCCCGAAGAGTCGTGGGCATGCCCGGTCAGCTTTCCATTGAGCGGAGACGGAGAGTCGGTGCTCGATAGGGTGCTCGCCGAGGTGCGATTGCTGCGCCCCTGGTTCGACCGGGGGCTCAAGCGCCGAGGGCGGACGGCATTCGGCACAAGCGGCATGGATATCACCGATGTCTGCGTGTTCCTGAACGAGGTTGCGGCGGGAAAGGCCGCGGACCCCGGTGGCGACGTTCCGCAGGGTGACCGGTTCAAACTTGCCGCGGAGGATCTGAAGATGTTCTATGTCGAGGCGGCCATGGAGCAGCCCAATCCCGGCTCATCACGCCGGGTGCAGGATTGGTTCTGGAATGAAACTGCGGCCGGAGAGTTTCTGTTTGGCTTGCGTGATACCTGTAAAGAACACGTCGATCCGCTGGTGCGCAACCACGCACGGTTCACACTGGTCCCCGCAGAGAGGTTGTCTGCGGCTAAAGAGAAGTGAAGAAACGAAACGTTCCGGGAGCCTCTCGCTTGAGCAGCACGCATCCTGAATCTGATCTGTATCAGCGCCATGCCTGGCCGGTTCGCGTTATGCATTGGATCAACGCGCTGGCATTTTTCCTGATGCTGATGAGCGGACTCATGATCTTCAACGCGCACCCAACGCTCTACTGGGGCGAACAGTCCTACGCCGATGCGCCGGTGGTGCTGCACATCGAGCCTCCGCCTGGGCACTTCGGGCATTCCATTCCCGCTTGGATGACCATTCCCAGCTACTACTCGCTGGCGAAGTCGCGCCGCTGGCATTTCTTCTTCATGTGGGTGTTCGTGGCGAACGGCCTGGCACTCGTGTTGTGGAGCGTCGCCAGCCGACACCTGAACCGGGATCTGTGGCCCAGCCGGAGCGACATCGCGGGTATCGGCCGTTCGGTGATCGATCATCTGCGCTTTCGCCACCCGGCGGGCGAGGCAGCGCGCCGCTACAACGTGCTGCAGAAAATCGCCTATGTGATCGTGATCTTCATCCTGTTGCCAATGATGGTGGTGACCGGGTTTGCGATGTCACCGGGGATGAACGCGCTGTGGCCCGGATGGGTCGACTGGCTCGGAGGCCGGCAGTCAGCGCGCACGATCCACTTCATCACCGCCGGGGCGCTGGTCACTTTCCTGCTGGTGCACGTGGCGCTGGTGGTCGCGACAGGGCCGTGGAACAACATGCGCTCGATGATCACCGGCCGCTACCGGATCCGGCAGGATGTGACGCAGGGACGGGAGGCATCCGATGAAGCCCGCTAGCCGGCGCGGCTTTCTGCGCGGCTCGCTCGGGGTGCTGCCCGGTGTGCTACTGGCCGGCTGCGACAAACTCGGGGCGACACCTTGGTTCAGCGCGATGCTGCGCAGCGGCGAAACATTGACTCGCGTCACCCAGCGTCTCCTGCTCGGACCGGACTCGCTCGCCCAGGAGTTTACCCCGGCGGACATTTCGCGGCCGTTTCGTAGTAACGGCACCTCCCGCCCGGACAACCCGGCTTACCAACGCTCAGCCGCCGCGGGCTTTGTGGACTGGCGCCTCAGGGTCGATGGCCTGGTCTCGCGGCCGCTGGAATTCTCGCTGGCCGAGCTGAAGTCGCTGCCTGCGCGCAGCCAGATCACGCGCCACGATTGCGTCGAGGGCTGGAGTGCGATCGGCAAGTGGACGGGGGTGCCCCTGCACGAAATCCTCGCGCGGGTGCAGCCGCTGCCGCAGGCCCGCTATGTGGTTTTCCATTGCGCCGACCCCATGCAGCCGGGCGGCCGGGAGCCTTACTACGAGAGCATCGACATGGTCGATGCGTACCATGTGCAGACCATCCTTGCCTATGCACTCAATGACGCGCCGCTGCCGATCGCCAACGGCGCACCGATTCGCGTGCGCGTGGAGCGCCAACTCGGCTACAAGATGGCCAAATACATCATGCGGATCCAGTTGGTCGATCGCTACGATGACATTCGCGGCGGCCACGGCGGCTATTGGGAAGACCGCGGCTATGCGTGGTACGCCGGAATCTGAAAACTATGGCGGCACGCTCATGAGAGCGCCTACCAGCACAACATGCACGGGTTTCAGTGCCGGCGAACGAATTGCTGGACCCAGTAGTCGAGGCTCGTGTATCGGCCGCCGCCGGTAAACAGCAGGACGATGAGCATCACCAGGTACGTCACGGCGAACTCCACACCATTGTTCAGGATGGTTACCGGACCGCGGTCCGTCAGCCAGCCGTAGTTGCGGTGATCCTTCAGGATCGAGATGACCGCTGCCTTCCGCTCGCAGGCTTCCATCACATGGTTGCTTGCGAGCCAGGTCGAGCAATCGGCGGTCGCCGGCCACCCGTTCGGCCAGTGCACGGCGAATATGGCGACCAGCATGACCACGATGAGCGGCACGGCGAACCACCGGGTCGCAAGGCCGGCGACGAGCGCGATTCCTCCGATCAGTTCCGCGCCTGCGGCGAGAAACGTGAGCACCGTGGGAAACGGTAGCCCGAGTCCCCAGTCAGGATTGCCGAACCAGCTGGCCGTCTGCTCGAAAGCCGCGAACTTGGTCCAGCCCGCCTGGGTCAGGACCGGTGCCAGATACAACCTCAGCAGCAGCGGTCCCAATCCGTCAGCGGGCTCAAGCAGCTCGATTAATCGGTGTTGAAGATTTATCGCGCGCATCGTCGAATGCCTTGCTGTGCCTTCACGGCGCCTCAGGTGACTCCGCCGCACTTGCCCTCACCGCACTTGCCTTCCGTGCTTTCCTTCTCGGCATCGCTCACGCCACCGCACTTGCCTTCGGTGCTGGTCTTCGCGTCGGAGCCCGCGTCGCCGCATGTGCCCTCGGCTTCCGATTTGGACTCCCCGCACTTGCCTTCTCCGCATTTGCCCTCGGAGTCGGCCTTGGCGAACAGCAGGTACCCGCCATCCAGCTCCTGGGCGATGAAGCCCTGCGAATGGTCCGCATCGGCGGCCGGGTAGGCGGCGCCGAGGGTGGTTACCAGTGCGGTGCCGGCGAGCGCAGCCGCGCGTCTGCCGTGGACTTTGAGTTTCATGATGTACTCCTTGCCGTTTTCACGGCGAAATTGAGGATGGTCGGGCTTTCTGAGTTGTGGGAGGCGCTGTCCCGCCCGATGTGGGACATCGTCGACAGCTTGGTGCGGCGCATCTTCCCGCGATCGCAGGCGTCAGCCGCCGGCTGCGATGAATTCGACACGAATACCGCCAGGAATGGCGCACATCATGTGCCGTATGGGCCCCTCGCCCAGCGGCTCCGGAGCGAACTCGATCTGCACGCCTTC
>JASFLG010000034.1:0-15353 GCA_050118205.1 Pseudomonadales bacterium | reverse complement strand
GCCGCGTTCCGGTCGATTTCCGCCTGCGAGGGTCGGCAAGCGAGAAAAGCAGCGTGCATTTCCGTTTCGCTCGGAGATGGATCCGGCTCTGGGGATGATGTCGCACACGCGATCATCGGCAGCAGAACGGGCAGAATGGCCGCTCTCCCGCGACGGCCTGGCGTTTTCAGGTCGCTCGTTTGTTTCTTCATCGCATAGGTCTGCCGGTCGAAGTCGTTCGTTCCAACCAGCGCAGATCAAGTGGAAACCCGCCATGCCCGATCATCACCCGGAGAGCTGGATCGTCGCGCTCCCCGGAGACGTCACCTGCCCGGACTCGTTCCTCACCCACAGCTCCACCTCTGCCTGCCGCTTCTCGCGATCCACCGAAGCGACCTGGCCGCCTGAAGTCAGCGTTTCACCTAGATAGGCTGCAAGTCGGTTGCTGTACTGAAAGCGCAGCACCGATCCCGCGTCACCCAGCCAGTTGCTCACGCACTGCGCCAGCCAGTCGCCCTGCAGCGGTCCGTCGATGACGATGCCCGGGTGCTGCTCGACGGTGGTGGTGTAGGTCTCGTCGTAGTGAATGCGGTGCGCGTTCCAGACGGCCGCGTTGTACAGGAATAACGAGACGTTGCTGGGCTGGTGGCGACGCTCCGGCAGCGGCTGCCCGGGTTGCAGGTCGGACGCGCGCAGGGTCATCGGGCGATGCTCGTCTGAACTTCGTTGAGCACCGGTGCGCCCTCTGCGTCCGTCACCACCAGCTCGCGCTCGGTGAAGATGAGCGGACCCTGTCGACCCTGTTTCTCGTACAGATTTCGTATGCGCGTCACGCCGGTGAGGCGATCGCCCGGGCGGATCGGACGGTGCTGGACCACCTCGGTGCCGCCGGCCATCACCCGGGAGAGAGGCAGCTTGAGACCGCCGCCGCTGCCTCGTGGCAGCCCGTCGCTGCGAAGCTCATCCGGCCCCCGGAGGGGCGAGAACAGATTGAACAGGAACATCAGCGGCGCCTCGTCACCCCGCCGGTACTTCTCCTGTACCTGCTCGGTGGCCACTGCGTAGCGGACGATGTCGCGCCGGTTCACCTCCACCTGCACGGGAGCGGATTCATGGCCGATCCAGGCCAGGTGCTCGTCGGTCAGTAGGGTCGTCATGCCCGTGCCTCCGAGGTCAGCGGAGCTGGTCGAGGAAAGTGGCAATCATGGCGTTGGTCTGGTCGGGCACCTCCAGCTGCGGGAAGTGCCCGGAGCCCACCACCTGGCCAAACTGAACGTCGGCAAACTGCCGGGCGATGTATTCCTGATCGGCGCGGGTAGCCGTGAGCCACAGAACCGGTTGGGCGATACCGCGGGCAATCTCCTCGGTGCTCACGGCCATGCCCTCCAGCTCGGCGATGGCGACGCTGAGCGGTGTCTGCATCGCGTCACTGACAGCGCCGCGTGACAGGGTCCTGTCGCAGCGGGGCGAGAAATAGCCACGGTACATCTGCGCAAACGCAGTCTTCCCCTTCGCCCCTGACAGAGCCTGAATCATCGAGCTCAGAATGGTGCCGAAGCCGGCCTCCGTGGACCGCAGATCCGGTTCCGGATACAGGCCGGTGTCCAGCAGCACGGCCGCCTTCACCAGCCCGGGATGGCTCCGCGCGAGCTCCAGGGTCGACGCGCCGCCGCCGGCATGGCCGATGGCAACGGCACGGCGTACGCCGGCCGCCTTCGCCACCTCGGCAATGTCCGCCGCGTGCTGCCTGGCCGTGTGGCCAGTGCCTGGCGTGCTGGAACGACCCATGCCCCGCCGGTCGACCCGCAGGATTCGATGAGACCGGGAGAAACGCTTCACCTGAAAGCGCCAGTGCTCGAGATTCGAGCACCAGCCGTGGACGAACAGCAGTGTCGGTGCCCGCGATTCCTTGGCGCCCTGCACACGGTAGTGCAGCCGCGCACCGTCCGCTGTGGTGTGAAATGGCATGTCGTTCTCCCTTCCCGGAAAGTTGATACGCGTTATGATTATTGCACAGGTAATCGGTAACAGAGAGAGACTGCGTGATGCGACCTGTCCCCGTGGATCAGCGCTGTGAGTTCCTGTCGTCCGCCTGGATCGAACGGGCCACCAGGTTTCTCGAATCGGAGGTCCCGGCCCGCGCCGAGCTTCGTGATACCCGCTTCTCGATCTGTGAATCTTTCGAGCAGGCGCCGCCTGGCATTGGCGATGATAGTGGTCGGGCGGCATGGCATTTCGACATCGGTGGCGGCGCGGTCAACGCGGCCGGCGGTGTGAAGCAAGACACCGACCTGACGGTCACGGGCTGCTACCAGGCCGCCCTGGGCCATGCTCAGCTCGTCTACGCTGCGGGTACCGAGGCCGTCCAGCGCGGCCAGCGGGAGCTCCTGCATCGCTGGGGACCGTCCGCTATCCGGGTCGCCGGGCGGATGCCTGAGGATCCCGCGATGGTCCGACTGCTGTCGGACCTTCACGATCACATGGCGGCCTGCACGGTGGAGAACCCCCATTTCGACCATCGGGTGGCACAGATGGGACTCACCGCACAGGTGCAGCAGCTCGACGAGCTCGGCTACGCCGTCATCGAGCGTGCGATCACCCCGGAGCTGGCCGACGAGTTGTGCGAGCTGACGGCCCGCGAGGTGACCCGGCACAACCCGCTGACCACCAACGGTCTGATGATGCGCGACCGACTGTTCGAGGAGGTGGTTCAGCACAGCCACGTCTGCACTCTGGCGCAGAGCGCGGTCGGGCAGAACATGATCCTCGGCGCCATGTCCGGGACGTACAAAAAGCCGGGGCCGGGTGCCATTCCTTTGCATGCCGACTACCCGCTCATTCGTGAGCCCTATCCCGAGTTCGCGCTGATCGCCGTGGCGGTCTGGGCGTTGCAGGACTGGGACAGCGAAGCCGTGGGGCCGACGTGGGTGCTACCCGGCAGTCACCGCAGCAAGCGCCCGCCGCGCCGCGAGGACAAGGTAGATGAGGGGGTACCCGTCCTCATGCCCAAGGGTTCGGCACTGCTGATGAGCCATGGCATCTGGCACTGGCAGGGGGAACGCACGGCACCGGGTGCACGGGTGGCCATGCACGTGACCTACAACCGGGTGTTTGTGCGTCCGCTCGACGACTTACGCTGTGTCGACGAAGGCTACTTCGAGCGCAATCCTCCGGCGTTCAGCACGCTTCTGGGGCGCGACGACCCGTTCGGCAAGAGCAGCTATCAGGGTCACGATGGCAAACGGTTCGCGTACGCCGGGCGATTCACGCAGACCTGACAAGCAGGGCGTCCGCACCGTCAGCCCGCGGAACGGGTGGCTGCAAGGTCGACCAGCTTCGCGATCGTGTTCATGTTCCGGGCCGTACCCTTCGCCGCCGCAGATATCTTCAGTTTCGAACGTCCCATGCCGGCGGGATAAGCGACGTAGATCTCGCGCTTTCCCAGACGGATTTCCTCGTCCCTGCGGCCGGTCATGTGATCCAGGGTGTCCGGTGGCGGCGGGTCGTCCAGGAAGATCGCCACGGTCCATCTGGGAACGGCCTCAGGAAAGGGATTGGACTCGAGCGTCGCTTTCATTTCCTCAGGCGTACGCACGATGCAGCCGACGGGTTTGCCGGCACGGGTCCGAAGGCGTGCCTCCAGCGCCGCCTTGACCTGTGCTGCGGACTGTTCAGCCGCGAAGACGACGTTGCCGCTGGCGATGTAGGTCTCGATGCTGGTGAATCCTGCGTCAGCGCACATCGCCTTGAGCTCCGCCATCGGAAGCTTTCCCGTTCCACCCACGTTCACGGCGCGCAGAAGCGCGATGTAGACGGGCATCTGGTCTCCCTCCGGCGTCAGTTCCTGCCGGACGCCGCGATGGCCTTCTGTGCTATCTCGCCGAGCAGCGCGATGCGCTCGGGGTTGTGGCCATTCGCCGGCAGGTTGAGCGCTACGCCGTCTATCCCATGGCTCATGGCCTCGGCAATCTGTTCGCCCACGGTGTCCGGATCCCCGAAGATCAGCAGCTGCTTCGCCATGGCGATGACATCGTCGTTCCAGCTCTTGGCCGCAGCCACGGCGCGAAGGTCCGCTTCCGCTTCCTCGTGGGTTGGCGCGACCGCGACCATCAGCATTTTCGTCACGTCGATCTCCGAGCGGTCACGACCCAGGTCGTCGCAGTGCTTCGCCAGCGCCTCGAGCTTCCGCGGAATGTCCTTCACCTCGCCGGTCAGGTTCGACTCGTCGGCATACTTCGCGACCAGGCGCAGGGTCTTCTTCTCGCCCTGGCCGCCGATCATGACCGGGATGGGCGACAGGGGCAGAGGCGCGTTGATCGCATCGACCGCCGTGTAGAACCTTCCCTCCACGGTCGGCCGTTCGCCGCGGAGCATCGGCACGATGATGGAGAGCGCCTCGTCGAGCTTTTCGAAGCGCTCGGAGAGCGTTCCGAACTCGAATCCGTAGCCGATGTGCTCACCCTCGAACCAGCCGGCGCCGATGCCGAGCGTGGCGCGTCCGTGCGAGACGTGATCGAGTGTGGTGATCGTCTTCGCGAGGAGTGCCGGGTTCCGGTAGGTGTTGCCGGTGACGAGGGCCGAGAGCCGGACGGCCTTCGTGTGCTGCGCGAGTGCGGAGAGCATGGTGTAGCACTCGAACATCGGCTCGTCGGCTGCTCCGAGCATCGGCAGCTGATAGAAGTGGTCCATCACCATTACCCGATCGAAGCCCGCGGCCTCCGCGGCCTTGGCCTGGGTAACAACCTTGTCGAAGATTGCCTCTGGTGGTGTGTCGGGATAGGTGAAATTCGGGATCTGATAGCTCAAACGCGACATGGTCGTCCTCCTCGAGTCCTGGTCAACGGGTCAAGCGTATCAGGTTGCCTGGCAGCTGAACCGTATGGTTGACTGAATCTCGCAGCCCGGGAAAGGGGAGCAGGTGAATGACCGAGCGCCCAGCCAGATTTGCCAACGGAACAAGGGGAACACCATGTCAGACCCTGTCGTGAGAATCAGATGTGAGCATTGCGGCCACTGGTTCGACTATCCCATCGGCTTCGGCGACGGTGCATCCTTCGATCCGGACACGCTGGTCGGCAATTCGGTCGAGTGTCCGGCCTGCTACCGATTGACCGAGTGCACGGAGGACAGAATCCGGGTACACCCGCCGGGTCACGAGCGAGCGGACTGATACCGTAGCCCGAATCCTCAGCGCCCGCTCCCGACTCCGCGGCGCCTCGCACCGGTTCGGCGGTGCCCGAGATTCAGGCGCAGAGATTCGGGCAGGACCCGGCAGCGCCGTCGTTGAAGGGCAGTTTCACCGCCACGCGGGTCAGTGATCAGTGAGCCATGCGACGCGAGCCTCAGGTGTTCGAAGCGTCGTAGATACTCTGGATCGACCTGTCCAGCATCTCATTGAACGCCTTATCCGACTGCTGTTTCGACAGACCTTCCGTGAGCGCCCGCGAAAAGCTGGCTGTCATACCGTTCTGCTCGGCGAGGCGCTCGTTGGCCTCCTCACGACTGTATCCACCTGAGAGCGCTACTACCCGGAGCACGTTGGGGTGCGCGATCAGATCGCGGTAGAGGTTGTTTTCCTCCGGCAGGGTGAGTTTCAGCATCACCTTCTGATCGGGCGCCAGGCGATTGAGCGCCTTTAGAATCTCCGCCTTCAGCAGCGTTTCGGCTTCAGCCTTGTCCGGGCAGTGGATATCCACCTCCGGCTCGACGATGGGCACCAGGCCGGCGCCTATGATTCGTTGCGCGATCTCGAACTGCTGGCGAACCACCCCGGCGATGCCGACAGCGTTCGCCTGCTTGATCACCGAGCGCATCTTGGTTCCGAAGATTCCCGCGTTTCGAGCCCGCGCCAGCAGCGCGTCCAGCTCGGGCATGGGCCTCATCAGCTGAACGCCGTTTTCTTCATCCGCCAGGCCCTTGTCCACCTTCAGGAAAGGCACCACCTGCTTCGCTTCCCAGAGGTACGTGGCCGTCGGGCTTCCCTCGATAGCCCGGTCCATGGTGTTCTCGAAGAGAATTGCGCCAAGGATACGGTTGCCGTTGAAAGCCGGACTGGTGATGATCCGGGTACGCATCTCGTGCACGAGATCGAACATCTCGGCCTCGCTCGACCAGTCGTTCTCGGCAACGCCATACAGACCAAGTGCCTTTGGCGTGCTGCCGCCGCTCTGATCCAGCGCGGCAATGAAGCCGGGGGCATTGGCAATCTTTTCGAGTTGCTTGTCGGCGTCGCTCATGTGGTGTCTCCCGTGGTCTGTTTCTGCGATCGTGTGGGGCTGGACTCGGTCTCTGGAAACTATGAGCTACCTGGGCGGTGCTTTGCAGCCTGAAGGTGTAAGAACAGTCCCATCACTCGAGCGGGGCCGCTGACCCATGTCGCCAACCGTCGCTCTGGCGGTGCTGCTGGCCGCGCTGCTGCACGCCGGCTGGAATGCCCTCCTGCGCTTCCACGGTGACCGTCTGACGATGGTGACGCTGCTCGCGGCATTCAGCGGGCTGTTTGCACTACCTGCCGCGGTGGCGTTCGGTGCCCCCGGCGCAGCCGCGTGGCCCTGGCTGCTCGGCTCGGTGGTCATGCACGTCGGTTACAACACCTTTCTCGCCCATGCCTACGGACACGGCGAGCTCGGCCGCATCTATCCGCTGGCGCGCGGCACCGCGCCGCTGCTGGCACTCACGGCAGGATACGTGCTGCTCGGCGAAACGGTCGCTGTCTCTCAGGCCGTGGGCGTGATCGTGCTGGCGGGAGGCATCCTGCTGCTGGCGTTCGAAGGCGGCTGGCGTGCATTGCGGCGGTCGCCGCGCGGCGTCGCCTACGCGCTCGCCACGGCCATGTTCATCGCCGGTTATACGTTGCTGGACGGCATGGGTGCGCGTTCTGCAGCAAGTCCGCATGCGTACGTCGCATGGCTTTTCGTGCTGGACGGCATTCCGCTCCTCGTCTACGGTCTTGTCACAGGAAGAGGGGATACCGTCCGCGCCTTCCTTGGCAACTGGCGTTCGGGAATTGCGGCGGGCATGGCTTCCCTCGCGGCCTACTGGATCGTGGTCTGGGCCATGACCCTTGCGCCCATTGCCACCGTGGCGGCGCTGCGCGAGAGCAGCGTGCTGATCGCTGTGCTGATCGGCGTCGCTTTCCTCGGTGAAAGGTTCACCTGGTTACGTACGCTCTCCGCGGTCCTGGTGCTGGGCGGGCTGGCGCAGCTTGCCGGCGGCGAGGTCAGCGTTGGCCAATGATTGCGACATCTTTGGTTTGCCCGTCGGCGAATCGATCTCCCGGGTCAATGCGAAACCCGCCGAGATGCAGCCGATCGATCACTTCGTCCAGTGTCCGATCGAGCTCGGATCCCCGGTCGAAGGTCTCGTCGGCGGTCTGACCGAACGGCGCGGCCATGCCCAGGTCGTACAGTCGACGATGCAGCGCGTCGAGATCCCGGGGCGGCAGGACCCATCCACGCTCGAGCGCGCGGGCACACAGGTAAGTGAGACCCTGTTGCGGGCGGATGCTGCCACGACGATTCACGCAGGGTTGGGATGCCCGCTCGAAGACGGCGGCTCCTAAACGCATCCATGGCCCTTGCGGTCGGGCCGGCAGGGGCCAGACGAGAAACTTCCGGCCGCGGCTCACCGCATCGGCGAGCATTGACTCGCTCTCACCGGTGACAATCAGCTGATCCGCGTGCCGCAGCGCCAGGCTGTAAGGATTCTCCGGATCGCCAGGCTGCCAGCGATAGAGCAGGTCACCTTCCGACAGCTCTGCCGCCAGAACCCGGATCACGCTGGCGGTGCGCCGCCCGGTAACGACCAGGAGCGATGCGTGGCAGCCGGCTGCCCATCGACTGACCTCGCGAACGATCTCGCGCGCGTGTTGCTCCGACAGCGTGTGAGACCGGGAGCTGCCGCCCATCAGCAGGGCGAATCGTCGGTCCGCCTGGGCCCAGCTCCGCCATCGGGAGGTATCCCGTGTGGCATCAACCTCGCCGGCATTCAGCGGCAAGGTCGTTTCCAGGCGATTCGGGTCGGGCGGGAGATGAAAGTGCGCACACTGCAGCAGCACGCCGCCGTTCTCGGGCACGGCCCCGGCCTTGCGACCGCACAACACCAACCGGAGCTCGGGCCGGCAACGCTGAAAGCGGCGCGCAATGCGGGTGGAGATCCAGGCGCTGGCGACGATGACCCGTGCATCCTCGGGTAGTCTCACCGGCATGGAACGCGTGAACAGAAGCCTCAGCGCCAGCCACAGTTCACTCCGATCGAGGCTCAGGGTTTCCAGGCGACGACTGGTGCGGGCAGCCAGGCCTCTTCCAACGGCCCTGGCTTGCTGATTGTGTCCCGGCTTGCGGTGAACGAGCACGACGACGGCTCCATCGGCCGCAGGGCCGCCCGCGGCCCGATACCAGCGGCCCGGCCGGTCGCGGTGCTCGAGCGCCCAATGAGTGTCCGGATTCCGACGAAATGCGAACTCCAGCTGCTGGAGCCAGAACCGACGACTGCGCCGCCAGCGGTGGTCGCTGCCCGCCAGAGGCTCGTCGATGAGAACCTCGACACTGCGGAACGTACGAAACAGGCGGTCCAGCACCCACGGCACGTCCAGATCGGGCACCCGGTCCAGAAAATCCGCCCGGAAGCGTTCTTCGCGGCGCGGCGTTGGCGGACCGGCCGCGAGCAGGAGCCCGAGCCTGCCGGAGCGGTCCTGGCGGAGCAGTATGCTCAGAGCTTCATTCCAGCCCCGGGAGGGGCGAGCTGCGCGGATCGGCAGATAACCCCAGTCCATGGATCCCTGTTCGATGCCGGCCCACAACGGATCGGTGGGGTTGTCGAGATACACGAACTGATCGGGAAACGGCCGCCAGGGTTGCGTCTGCAGCGCGGTGAAGTGCACCAGGCGCGATGACTCAGCATCGTACTCCGCGTCCCGGGCGTTCCAGCTGGCGTCGAGCTCGCCCCAAAGGTCCGCATCCACGGCGATCTGCTCGAGCGCCCGGCGGGACAGGCGCCGGGCTGCCGACAGGGTCCACGTGTGCTGCATCCGCTCGCAGTCCATCAGCATCACCGAGCTGTCCCGGGGACTGACGGACAGGAAACCGGCGCCGCCCAGCGTCGTGTCGAAAAGCTTGGCAGGATCCGTGAGGTAGATCTGATCGACATCATTGTAGATAGCGCGCCCGAGACCACCGGCTAACGAAGGAATGGCAAAGCGGTAGTTGGTGAATCCGGTGAGCCAGAGGCGACGCCGGAACCCCGCCAGGTCGCGCATCAGGTGCACCCGATAAACGCGGGACGGATCGCGGTGTGTCTCGATCGACCACAAAAAGGCGTGCTCGGCGCGGAACTGGCTCCGTTCGCTGCCGACGTAGATGTCGACAGGGTCCATGAAGCTCGCGCGCATGTCCGAGCGAACGCCGAACACGATCGTCTCCGGGCGCTCGCAGACGGCCGGCGGTCGCATCGTGTCGCGTGCCGGCGGAATGCTTGCGCGCAACGCTCTCTGTATCAACAGTCCCACAACTTTTCTCCGATGAGGCGTCTCTCTGGGACGCATCGTTGACTTTCTGTGTGCATGTCCTCACCAGCGCTCGACAATGGTCTTGCGCTCCAGTGGGTCCTTCGCCGCAATCTCAGGGTCGGCATAGTAGGAATCCCCACGCTCCGAGTGGGTCGAGATCTCGGCGAACACGCAGCCGTTTCTGCTGCTGAACGCGTGTCTCTTACCGCGCTCGACCAGCAGCCTGTCTCCCGGACGCATCAGCACGGCCTGCTCCTCCAGAAGCACTTCCAGATCGCCCCAGAGCACGTGAAAGGTTTCTTCCTTCAATCGATGTTTGTGCTGTGGGTGCCGTTGACCGGGCAGCATGATGATGAACTTGTTGCAGTACTCCCGATTCACGGCGTTGACCAGGATGCAGCCGGTCTCCCGGCAGCGGTCGATCCCGTAGTGGTGCGACACCTCGATCGTGACGTTGTCGCCCGGCTGGATACCCGCCTCATAGAGGAGGCCTCGTGCGTCGTGGAGCACGCCGCGCACGGTCATCAGCGGATCACGCTGGGGTGACTCCGTCACGGCGTCCCCGGCACGGTACCGGTGTGACGCCACGTAGCGGGTCCGGTACTGTCCGAACCGGCCGGAGGAGAGCTGCCCCGTGGTGCAGGGCATGGCAAAGAACACGTCGTCTCGGCTGATCGTTTCGCCTTCTTCGATGTCACGTCGCGCATAGACGCCCCGTTGCAGCTCGAGCAGGGCCTGATGCTCGTCGCCCGCGACGTGCTTGTCCTCGCCATCGCCACAAATGGCGCGCGCGCGGTGCACGGCGCCGAGCCACCGGTCGGCCTGCTGCGGGTTCATGGAGTAGCCGTTGAGCACGATGTCGTCGTAGGGAACGCCGAAATGCCTCTCGAGCAGGCGGGCGCCCTTGGCGATGGCGATCACCGCGACGTCGGTGTCGTCGGGCGATTCGTGGCCGGAGTAGCCGACCTGCGCAAACGGATAGCGACGGATCATGCGGGACAGAAAGTTCATGGCCTGCCGTTCCGGCGGAGTGGGATACAGCGACACGCAATGCATGAGCGCAAGCTCCGGCACGCGCTTCGAGAGAAACGTGGCCAGGTTGTCGATCTCGGGGATGGAGAGCCCGCCGGTCGATGCGATCACCGGACGATCCGCCCGCACCACCGCTTCGAGCAGGGGCCAGTCGGTGGCGGAGCAGCTCGCAATCTTGATGATGTTCACGTTCAGCGCCCGGCACAGCTCGACGGAAGCCTCGTCGAAGGGTGTCGCAACGCTGATCAGGCCATTGTCGTGTATGGCGTGTACCAGGCGGCGGAAGTGGGGTACGTCGAGTCGCGTCGACTCGAAACGTGGAATGTGCTTGATGTCGGTACGACCCCGGGCCTCGGGGTGAATGAAGCTGTCGAGCTCGCGGAACTGCAGCTTGACAGCCGCATGGGTCTCGTGCCGATGGGCGAGCTCCGCAGCGGCGTCGACGATCCTGAGCCCGTGGTCGACGCTGCCCTGGTGATTGTTGGCCATCTCGAAGATGACCAGGTCGTCGATGATCGGGGTGGATTCCTCAATGTTCATGCGCATGGGCCTCCTCCGCGGCGGCCAGCAGGGTCTCGGCCCTTGCAAGGTCGTCCGCTGTGTCGATGTTGGCCAGTTCTTCTTCGATCACCACCGCTCCGGCGCGGTCGCCGAGCAGCTGTCCCTGCTCGAGCAGACAGGCACGGGTGAGCGCATACGCCACACCATTGCGGTGATAGGTTGGCGTGAGCTGCTGGCGCGCCACGATCTGCCGCCCTCGGGGATCGAAATAGTCGAGAGCACCGGCGGAATCCAGCACCAGCTGCTTATAGGGGTGGGCTTTCAGGTCCGTGGGGCTGACCGTCCAGACGGCGTCGAGTCTTTCGTCGATCAGCTTGTCAAGTGTCGCCATGACGTGCTCGACCCGCCGCAGGGGCGAAGTCGGCTGCAGCATGAGCACGATGTCGTAGCGGGTACCATCGTCATCCTCGGTGGCGCGCAGTGCGTGCGCCAGGACCGGCAGGTCGCCGACCTGGTCCCCTGCCAGGGCGGCCGGGCGCATGAAGGGGGCATCGAGGCCATTGGCCATTGCCACTTCCCGAATCCCGGTGTGGTCCGTGGATACCACGGCTCTGTCCAGGCAGGCGACGCGTGCCACGAATGCACCGGTGTGCGCGACAAGCGGTTTGCCTGCGACAGGTCGCAGGTTCTTCAGCGGGATGCCCTTGCTGCCCCCTCGTGCTGGAACCACGGCGAGAATGCGATGGTCTCTCAGCATTGCAGCTCCGGCGTTCGGGCCCGATAGTCGACGTCGACCGCGCATCCGTTCCGGGCGGAAGTCAGGGCGGCGGCGATGACGCGCAGCGTGTCGAGGCCCGGCTTCAGATCGATGGGTGAGGAGAGCGTCGGCGTATCCAGCAGCTCTCCCAGATGCGCGATCTCACCGGCGAAATCGTCCGGACGGGTCTTGGCCACCAGCTCTTCCCTGACCGCGTCGTCTTCCGGGCAGGCTCGCACCAGATCGAAGCCGGGACGGGCATTGACCTGCCACTCGACATGCCCGCGCTCGCACTGCAGCCGGAGCCACTTGCGAGGGGGCCGGGTCACCACGTCCTGCACGACGTCGCCCAGCAATCCCCCTTCGCACCACAGCGACAGCTGAGCGATCCGGTCGTAGCGCAATCCATCCGCAACAACCTCGTCGAGGGCGGCGCTCACTTTCACCACCCGACCCTGGCCGCAGAGCATGGCAAAGTACTGCCAGATGTTGAGAGCGTGACTGTGCTCTCCGAGCGCGCCGCCGCCGCGCCGGGTGTGTCCGAGGTAACTGTCGGCGGGTCCGTCGAGCCAGGGGTGCGCGGCGAAGATGCCTCCCCAGTGCTCGCGGAACTGCGCCGAGAGTGTCAGAGGCGCACCCAGGTCCAGTGCGTCGAGCCAGTCCCGGGCGAGCAGGGTGTGCCGCGTCAGACGATGGTTGTAGCCAACGAGCACCCGGGTGCCGGTCCGTTGCGCGGCTTCGACCAGGGCGTCGCAGCCGGCGAGGTCCGGCGTGCCCAGAGGTTTCTCGATCAGAAGCAGTCTGGGGGGCCGACCGGAAAGCTGCTGCAGCGCCGCGGCCAGGTGGGTGTCGGGCGGCGTGCCGACAATGATCACATCGAAGGAGTGATTGGCGACGCATTCGGGGGTGGAGAGCGCGATCCCATCGTCCCAGGCGCCATATCGCTCGGGATAGATCTGCTCGCGGGTACGTTCGAGCGCCGCGGGATCCAGATCGCACAGAGTCACCGCCCAGCCGCGCTGGCGGCACCCGTGGGCCAGGTGATTGCCTATGGACCCGGCACCGACGATCTTGACGTCCACCATGCCGCTACCTCTGACCGTGCGTCCCGCCTGCGGGGGCGATAGCGAATACGTTGTGTTGGAGTGTCCGAACCGTCGGTGGTTCCATTCCCAGGCAATCGGCGAGCAGGGTGACGCGACCCGTGACCTCCTCCACGCTGGTATCCGGAAACATCGTCGCCAGATAGGGACCGTAGTTGACGGAACCGGGAACGTGCTGTTCCAGACGGCGCGACATGCGCCGCCCGGTCAGCAGGACCGCCGACAGTCCGCGTCTCGATGGATCCCGTGTGGGCGCCTCGTCTGCGAGCAGCGGTGACAGCGCGTCGCAGATGCGCTCACTCGCCAACTGTGGGGCGTCGAATCCGGCGATGTTGCGGTGCATCAGGGCGTCCCGAGCTGGTTCGCGGCGCTGGCAGGCAAAGAACTGCTCGCGGTCGTCCCCGCAGGCGCGCAACTGCGCCGCCAGCGTGTCCACCCGTTTGCAGACCACGCTCACGCCGTTCGGCAGGGGATGATCGTAAGCGTCACATTCGACCGGCGCGTAGGCGAGGGCCGGACAGCCGAGGATGAACGCCTCCACGGCGGTGGTGCAGCCGTTGTGCACCACCGCGTCGGCGGCCAGCAGCCAGGGCGCGATGCTGCTTTCGCGGTGCACCCGCACGTTCGGCAGACTGCGGGCCAGCGTCTCCCAGACCCGGAGCGATTCGCTGGGATGTGGCCGCACTACGAAGCGAACCTCACCCATGCGGCTCGTCAGCTGCGGCAGCATGGCGAGAAAAGCTTCGTACAATCGATACTTGTGCGCGGCGAAACCGCCCCGCGGATCGTCGGGTCGGTTCTCCCGTAGCCAGCGCAGATGCCGGTTCTGTGTCGGCTGCATGTGGTTGACCCGGGAGAAGTTGGTGTTGACCAGCACGAACCGGCCCAGCGCCCGGCGCAAGCAAGCCACCTCCTCACGGTACAGCCCACCCAACTGGGCACGCAGTAGATCGGTGCGGGGATTACCGGATACGGCCACGGGTGTCCCGGCGTACTCCGGGTGCTCGCGCCAGGCCGAAGCGTTTTCCTCGCCCCAGGCCAGGAGCAGCTCGGGCGTATTGAGCGTGGGGCCATGCACCTTGGTGCGCCAGTACACCGCACGCGATGCCCAGACGAGCCCTTCCTCGTCCCAGGCGGCAAGGCGGTGCCCGCAGGCACGGGCCAGCAGCAGGCTGTGACGGCTACGCGCCGTGACGGATTTCCCCACATAGACCCCGGGAGGACACCGGTCGAGGTTCAGATCCACCGCCTTCTTGCTGCCGACCACGCTGCAGATTCCGCGCCCGGCGGCCACGACGGACAGCAGCAGCTTCGCGTCCAGCTCGCGAGCACGCGTTTCGCAGGGAAGGATCAGCCAGCGTCTGTGCTTCATGGGTATCCCAACGCCGGGTCGAGCCGCTCGGCGAGTCTCGCGTCGATCTCGTCGATCTCGTCCGGGGCGAAATAGTCGCGGTATCCACCGACCTTGCCGCGGCGCACCTTGAAGGAGTCAGGATCGTCCGCCCGCCCGGCGCGCAGACGTTGACTGTCGAAGAAGTTCTCGCGCTCCTTGCGTTTCAGCGACTCGAACGATCCGAACGCCACCGCTGCGTCGATGGCCTGGCGAGAGAAGTCCTCGCCGAGAAAACCGCACAGTCGGGCAAGCTCTCCGGCTGGATCCGCCCGTAGTGACTCGTAGCGGAGCCAATGGAGGTTTGGCCAGTCGCCCAGCGTCCGGTGCCAGAGGTTCAGCTGATCGCAGATGGGCCCGAGCCCGGCCGGCGAGCTCATCACGAACCGATAGGGCGACTCGTAACCTTCGGTGTCGTAAAGGGCGCGTTTGTATCGCGATGCCCGCCGCGTGGATTGGAAGTATTCCGATACGGCCACGTCCCGTGGGTCGCGCAGCAGCAGCACTACGGGTTTCGTCCGCAGCCGTGCGCGGTGAGCTTCGTTGTCGAGCAGGCCCGACAGACCATGGCCGTGGCTCATCGCGACCACCGGCGCCCCTGCTGCCCGGCGCCGATAATTGTCGTACTCCAGAAGCTCCGACTCGGGCAGTCCGAAGCGCTGCTGGTACAGATGGGAGAGCAGCACCCGCACCCAGGTCCGTCCGCTCTTGGCCCGGGACAGAAAGACGTAGTCGGCGGCGAGCAGGCGCCGGTTGTCGAGCCGGTTGCGCCAGGCCAGTCGCTGCTCCCGGCGCAGGCGCCCCGGCAGCGGCGCCGTCGCCGCCCAGATGCCGGCCCGCATGACCCGTAGCCGGTCGATGCTCATCGCGCTCGTGCCGCCTTCGAACGGCGCCGCAGGCGGCCGATCAGGTCATCCCGATGGATCACCACGATGAACACCTTGCGGAGCCATCCCTCGGGGCAGCGCAGCGGACGGACTCCGTGCCAGGAGTTGCCGCGACGCCGGAAAATCAGGGAACGGTTGCCGAACGCCGGGGTGCCGGCTGCCGAGTCGAACACGTCGAAGTCGGGCGCACTGTTTCGAC
>JASFLG010000033.1:0-16220 GCA_050118205.1 Pseudomonadales bacterium | reverse complement strand
GGGCCGCCGTACTCCATGGAAGCGGAGCAGTCCGTGCTCGGCGGTCTCATGCTCGACAACGACGCCTGGTTCAACGTCGCCGAGGTGGTGCAGGAGAACGACTTCTATCGCGGCCAGCACCGGCTCATCTTCGAGGCCATGATCGACCTGGCCGCGGACGATCACCCGCTCGATGCGCTCACCGTCTCGGAGCGCCTGCAGGCCAAGGGCACGCTGAACAAGGCCGGCGGCATCGCGTATCTCGGCGAGCTCACCGAGGCCACGCCCGGCGCCTCGAACGTCGTCGCCTACGCGAAGATCGTCCGCGAGCTGTCCACCCTGCGCCAGCTCATCGGGGCTGCCAACCGCATCGCCGAGTCCGCCTTCGCCCGGGACGGGCGACCGAGCGACGAGCTCCTCGACGTGGCAGAGCAGGAGATCTTCCGTATCTCGGAAGGCCGTCTGAAAGGCGGTGGCCCGGAAAAGATGGTGCCGCTCCTGCACCGGGCCGTGGAACGGGTTGAGAAGCTGCGCGCGGCGGGCGGTTCCATCACGGGTGTACCGACCGGGTTCGACGATCTCGACCGGATGACCACGGGCCTGCAGAAGGCCGATCTGGTGATCGTCGCCGGGCGTCCCTCCATGGGGAAGACGTCCTTTGCGCTGAACATGGCCGAGCACGCCGTGATGGAAACCAATGCCACCGTCCTCGTGTTCAGCCTGGAGATGCCGTCCGACGCGCTGGTGCTCCGGATGCTCTCCTCGCTCGGGCGTATCGATCAGACGCGCATGCGCACCGGCGAGCTGCACGGCGACGACTGGTCGCGCTTCACCTCCGCGGTCAGTCAGCTCAAGGATAAGCGGCTCTACATCGACGACACGCCCGCGCTCACTCCGAACGAGCTCAGAACCCGGGCGCGGCGTGTGGCGCGGGAAGCCGGCGGTCTCGACATGATCGTGGTCGACTACCTGCAGCTCATGCGGGTCGCCGGCAAGGTGGAGAACCGCACCAACGAGATCTCCGAGATCTCCCGGTCGCTGAAGGCCATTGCCAAGGAGATGGGCTGCCCGGTGGTGGCCCTCTCCCAGCTCAACCGCTCGCTGGAGAGCCGCACGGACCGACGTCCGGTGATGTCGGACCTGCGCGAGTCCGGTGGCATCGAGCAGGACGCGGACCTGATCCTGTTCATCTACCGCGACGAGGTCTACAACGACGAGTCACCGGACAAAGGCACCGCCGAGATCATCATCGCCAAGCAGCGCAACGGCCCGATCGGCCGGGTCCGCCTGTCCTTCATCGGTAACCTGACCAAGTTCGACAACCTGGCGCCCGAGCGCTACAACGACTTCACCCCGTTCGACTAGGAGTCTTACGAGTTTGGCCAGGACGAAGACCAAATCGGCCTACGTCTGCAACGAGTGCGGCGCGGAGCATCGCCAGTGGCAGGGTCAGTGTCTGGCGTGCAAGGCGTGGAACTCCCTGTCGCGCATCAGCATCGGCCCGGTCAGCGAGCCGGCGGTCGGCTATGCGGGCACGTCCGCCGAGGTGCGGCGCCTGGCCGAGGTGGCCACCGAGGAGGCGCCGCGGATCGTCACCGGATTCGCAGAGCTCGACCGGGTGCTCGGCGGCGGCCTGGTGCCGGGCTCCGTGGTTCTGATCGGCGGCGATCCGGGGGCCGGTAAATCGACCCTGCTCCTGCAGATGTGCTGCCGCATCGCGGCCGGTCCTCAGACGCTGTACGTGACCGGCGAGGAGTCACTCCAGCAGCTCGCGCTTCGAGCCTCGAGGCTGGCGCTGCCCATGGATGCGCTCAACGTGGCAGCCGAGACCCGGGCCGAGGGGATTGCCCGGCTGCTCGAATCGGCCGCCCCCCGGGTGGTGATTCTCGACTCCATCCAGGTCATGCAGCTCGAGTCGCTGGACAGCACCCCGGGCAGCGTCACCCAGGTGCGCGAGACGGCCGCGTTCTTCACACGGCTCGCCAAGCAGACCGGCACCGTGGTCGTCCTGGTCGGGCACGTGACCAAGGAAGGCAGCCTCGCCGGCCCCAAGGTGCTCGAGCACATGATCGACTGCTTCATGATGCTGGACGCGCCCGCCGGCAGCCGCTACCGAACCCTGCGCGGTATCAAGAACCGGTTCGGCGCCGTCAACGAGCTCGGCGTGTTCGCCATGACCGACCGGGGCATGAAGGAGGTCGCCAACCCGTCGGCCATCTTTCTGGAGCGCGGCGACGTCCACTCGCCGGGCAGCGTGGTCACCGCCACCTGGGAGGGAACGCGCCCGCTCCTGGTGGAGCTGCAGGCGCTGGTCGACCAGGCCCAGGGCGGCTACCCGAAGCGCGTCGCGGTGGGCCTCGACCAGCAGCGCCTGGCCATGCACCTGGCTGTGCTGCACCGCCACTGCGGGGTCACCCTGTCGGATCAGGACGTTTTCGCCAATGTGGTCGGTGGCGTGCGCATCTCGGAGACGGGAGCGGACCTGGCGGTGCTGCTCGCGGTGCTCTCCTCGTTTCGAAACCGCGCCCTGCCCAAAGACCTGATCGCGTTCGGCGAGCTGGGCCTGACCGGCGAGGTGCGGCCGGTCGCGAACGGTGAGCAGCGTCTGGCCGAGGCGGCGAAGCACGGGTTCGGCACCGCCATCGTGCCTTTCGCCAACCGACCGAAGAAGGGCCGCGGCGGCATGGTCGTGCACGGGGTGAAGAACCTCCGCGCCGCGCTCGACGTGCTCGATACGCTCTGAAAGAAGGAATCCTCATGACCGATCGAACCTTCCCCGACCGTCCCTTGCTGGCGGCCGGTCTGCTCGTGGCCCTCATTGCGGTGGTGCCCGCGCGTGCCGGCGAGATCCTCGGGTTTGCGGATGCGACCGCGCAGACCGCCCGCGAGGCGGAATACCGATCAGGGCTCAGCGCCACCGATCAGGCCGCCTGGGCCCGGGCGCTGACGGCCCGGCCTCACCATGCCGGATCCGAGCACGGACGGGCGAACATCGACTACCTTGCCGATGAGTTCGCCGCCTGGGGCTTCGAAGTGGAGGTGAGCCATTACGACGTGCTACTGCCTGTGCCGGTCACGCGGGAGCTGGAGCTCCTGGCGCCGGAGCCTTACAGCGCTTCGCTCACCGAGGACATCGTCGAGGGCGACGCCTCGAGTGCCGAACGCGCCGAGGTGCTGCCCCCCTACAACGCCTTCTCGGCGGATGGCGACGTGACCGGGGAGCTCGTGTTCGTGAACTATGGCATCCCCGAGGACTACGAACTGCTCGAGCGCTACGGCATCGACGTGACCGGCAAGATCGTCATCGCCAAGTACGGCAAGTCCTGGCGCGGTATCAAGCCGAAGCTGGCGGCGGAAAAGGGGGCCATCGGCGCGATCATCTATTCCGACCCGGCGGAGGACGGCTACGCGAAAGGGGACGTCTATCCCGACGGCCCGTTCAAGAACGAAAGCGGCGTGCAGCGCGGCTCGGTGATGGACATGCCCCTGTATCCCGGCGACGCGCTCACGCCGGGGAAGCCCGCGACCAGCGGCACGCGTCGGCTGGATCGGAAGAAGGCGCCGACGATCACGAAGATCCCCGTCCTGCCGATCTCCTATCGGGACGCCGAGCCGCTGCTCGCCAACCTGGCCGGTGAGGTGGTCCCCGAGGAATGGCGCGGGGCGCTGCCGCTCACCTATCACCTCGGTCCGGGCCCGGCGACCGTGCACCTGAAGCTCGTCTTCGACTGGCAGACCATCCGCATCGGCAACGTGATCGCCCGCCTGGCCGGCACCGACTATCCGGACGAGTGGGTCCTGCGCGGCAATCACCACGATGGCTGGAATCACGGTGCCGAGGATCCCGTATCCGGGCTCGTGGCGCTCATGGACGAGGCCCGGTCGGTGGGGCGGCTCGCGGCAGCGGGGCAGCGGCCGAGGCGGACGATCGTCTACGCAGCCTGGGACGCTGAGGAGCCGGGGCTGATCGGCTCCACCGAATGGGTGGAGGAGCACATGGCGGCGCTCGATGAGCACGCCGTCGCTTATCTCAACACCGATGGCAACGGCCGTGGCTTCGCTTACGTGGGCGGCAGCCACACCCTGGAACCGTTCCTGAACCAGGTGCTCGCCTCCGTGACGGACCCGCAAACGGGGGCGACCCTCGGCGAGCGACTGAGGAGCCGGATCCGGGTGACCGGCTCCGACGAGCAGCGTGCGGAGCTCGCCGGGCGGGCCGATCTGCGCATTCTGCCCTTGGGCTCCGGTTCGGACTACACACCGTTCCTGCAGCACGCGGGCATCGCGTCGGTGAGCCTCGGCTTCGGCGGTGAAGGGGCGGGCGGCAGCTACCACACGCTCTACGACACCTTCGAGCACTACAGCCGCTTCATCGATCCGGGTTTCCGCTATGGCGTAGCGCTGGCGGATCTGGCCGGCACGGCCATGCTGCGGCTGGCGAACGCCCCCGTGCTGCCGTTCCGTTTCGGTGGCCTGGCAGACAACCTTTCCGTGTACACCGACCAGCTCGAGAAGCTCGCAGAGTCCGAGCGCAAGGAAGCCGCGCGGATCAACCACATGCTGACGGCAGGCGACTTCGATCGCGCCCTGGACCCCACCCGGACGCTGGGTCCGCCCCCGGCGCGCCCCACGGTGCCGTACTTCAACTTCGCACCGCTGAAGAACGCCGTCGATCGGGTGAGCACCCAGGCGGGCGCGCTCGACGAGGCGCTCAATGCCCTCGGCGCGGACGCGCCTGCCGACCTGGCCGCCCTGAACCGACGCCTGTATCGCAGCGAAAGACACCTGACCGCGCCGGAAGGCCTGCCCGGTCGTCCCTGGTACGTGCACCAGGTCTATGCGCCCGGGTTCTATACCGGCTACGGGGTGAAGACGCTGCCGCGGATCCGCGAGGCCATCGAGGCGAGACACTACGACGAGGTGGATGGCGAGATCGCGTTCACCGCTGCAGTGCTGGACGCCTTCGCCGACTACCTCGAGGAAACGCTGCGCGGGGTCTCGCCGGAAGCGTCCGAGCCGGACGCTTCCTAGCGGGAGATGGGCTTGTAGCGCACCCGGTGGGGGGTGGAGGTGTCCACCCCCGCCTCGGCGAGCCGTTTCCGGTGATCCGCCTCGTACTCCGAGAAGTTGCCCGCGAACCACTCCACGTGGGAATCCCCCTCGAAGGCGAGCATGTGAGTGGCGATCCGGTCCAGGAACCACCGGTCGTGGGAGATCACAAGCACCGTGCCCGGGAAGTTCAGCAGCGCCTCCTCGAGGGCCCGCAGCGTTTCCACGTCCAGGTCGTTGGTGGGCTCGTCGAGCAGCAGCACGTTTGCGCCGCGCTTCAAAAGCTTGGCCAGGTGCACCCGGTTGCGCTCCCCGCCGGACAGGTCGCCCACCCGCTTCTGCTGATCCTGACCGCGGAAGTTGAAGCGCCCGACGTAGGCCCGTGAAGGGATCTCGTACTTGCCGATCCGGATCACGTCCTGGCTGTTGGAGACCTCCTCCCAGACCGTCTTGCCGCCGTCGAGCGAATCCCGGCTCTGATCCACGTAGCCGAGGTCGACCGTGTCGCCGACGTCGATCACCCCCTCACTCGGCTGCTCCTGGCCGGTCAGCATTCTGAAGAACGTGGATTTGCCGGCGCCGTTGCCGCCGATGATGCCCACGATGGCACCGCGCGGAATGCTGCACTCCAGATCGTCGATGAGCAGGCGGTCACCGAAGCTCTTGGAGAGGTGGTGCACGTCGATCACCTTCTCGCCGAGGCGCTCGCCCGGCGGGATGTAGAGCTCGGCGGTCTCCATGCGCTCCTGGGTTTCCCGGGACATGAGGTCCTCGAACCGCTGCAGCCGTGCCTTGCTCTTCGCCTGGCGTGCCTTCGGGTTGGAGCGCACCCACTCGAGCTCCGAGCTGATGGCGCGCTGGCGTGCCTTGTCCTGGGCGGCCTCGTGCTCGAGGCGCTTCTCCTTGGCCTCGAGCCAGGCGCTGTAGTTACCTTCGAACGGGATACCACGACCGCGGTCGAGCTCGAGAATCCAGCCGGCGACGTTGTCGAGAAAGTAACGGTCGTGGGTCACCGCCACCACCGTGCCCGGGTAGTCGGCGAGAAACCGTTCCAGCCACGCGACGCTCTCCGCGTCCAGATGGTTGGTGGGCTCGTCCAGGAGCAGCATATCCGGCTTGGAGAGCAGCAGCCGGCAAAGCGCCACCCGGCGACGCTCGCCGCCGGAGAGCTTGGCCACGGCCGCATCCCACGGCGGCAGCCGCAGCGCATCGGCGGCGATCTCGAGGGTGCGGTCCACATCCCAGCCTTCCGCTGCGTCGATCTTCGTCTGCAGATCGCCCTGCTTCTCGAGCAGCTCGTTCATCTCGTCATCGCTCATCGGCTCGGCAAACCTGTCCGCGATGGCGTTGTACTCCGCGAGCCAGCCCATCACCTCGCCGAGGCCGAGCTCCACGTTGGCGCGTACGTCCAGGTCGTCTTCGAGTTGCGGCTCCTGGGGCAGAAAGCCCACGTTGATGTCCTTCTGAGCCCGGGCCTCCCCTTCGAACTCCTTGTCCTCGCCGGCCATGATCCGGAGCAGGCTCGACTTGCCCGCGCCGTTCAGCCCCAGCACGCCGATCTTGGCGCCGGGGAAGAACGACAGATTGATGTTCTCGAGGATGACCCGCTTGGGCGGCACGATCTTGGTGACGCCCTGCATGGTGTACACGTATTGAGCCATTGCGGTGTGCGGCGATTCTGCAGGGACGGGCACACTACCAGATTGGTCGCGCCGTTCAATCGGTGTTCACTTGGATTGGTTTGACGCAGTGCTGGCTCGCGAAGGGTGGGGTTCGGGGACGCTCAAGACATCCCTGTGCGCTCGCGTGGCGGCCTTCCCTGGCCGCCAAGCGCCCCGAACCCCACCCTCCGCAAGCCTGCACTGCCTCCAGTGCGTCCAGGGATCACCGTTGAACGGCGGATCGGGTGGTGGCCGGAGGGCCTTCAACGCCGCACCGCTGATCGCGGTTCGAGTGAAAGGCATCCTTCGAATGGCGAAAGCATCGAGTCTGGGAGGGTCTCGAGCCCTTGAAAACACAGGCTGAAACTCAATGATTTTCAAGGTCCGGCTGAATGGCTTTCGCTTCGGCCACCCCCACTCCGTGGGGTAGAATGGCCCGCTTCCGAACCAGCCAGAACCGCCTTACGCATGTTTAGCACCGACCAGAGAATCGCCGGCTTCGACGACGAGATCGCCTCCGCCATCGCCGAGGAGAACCGCCGCCAGGAAGAGCACATCGAGCTGATCGCCTCCGAAAACTACGCCAGCCCCCGGGTCATGGAGGCCCAGGGCAGCGTGCTCACCAACAAATACGCCGAGGGCTATCCGCACAAACGCTACTACGGCGGCTGCGAGTACGTGGATCAGGTGGAGGTGCTGGCCATCGACCGGGTGAAGGCCCTGTTCGGCGCGGACTATGCCAACGTGCAGCCGCACTCCGGCTCCCAGGCGAACGCGGCCGTGTACCTGGCGCTGCTCTCGCCGGGCGACACCATCCTGGGCATGAGCCTGGATGCGGGCGGACACCTCACCCACGGGGCCGCGCCCAACTTCTCGGGCAAGACCTACCACGCGGTGCAGTACGGGCTGAACACGGACACCGGCGAGGTGGACTACGACGAGATCGAAGCGCTCGCGAAGGAGCACCAGCCGAAGATGATCATCGGCGGGTTCTCGGCCTACTCGCGCCAGCTCGACTGGGGCCGCTATCGGGAGATCGCCGACTCCGTGGGCGCCTATCTGGTGGTGGACATGGCCCACGTGGCGGGGCTGGTGGCAGCGGGCCTGTATCCGAGCCCGGTGCAGATCGCCGACGTCACCACCTCGACCACCCACAAGACCCTGCGCGGTCCGCGCGGCGGCATCATCCTGGCGCGTTCGAACCCGGAGATCGAGAAGAAGCTCAACTCGGCCCTCTTCCCGGGATCCCAGGGCGGGCCGCTGATGCACGTGATCGCGGCGAAGGCCGTGTGCTTCAAGGAAGCGGCGGAGCCGTCCTTCGTCGACTACCAGAAGCAGGTGATCGTCAACGCGCAGACCATGGCCAGCGGCTTCCAGGCACGCGGCTACAACGTGGTCTCCGGGGGCACCGACAATCATCTGTTCCTGCTCGATCTGATCGACAAGGGCATCACCGGCAAGGACGCGGACGCCGCTCTGGGCCGGGCGAACATCACGGTGAACAAGAATGCGGTGCCGAACGATCCGCGCTCGCCGTTCGTCACCAGCGGCCTTCGCATCGGCACGCCGGCGGTGACCACGCGGGGCTTCAAGGAGTCGGAATGTGCCACCCTCACCGAGTGGATGTGCGACGTGCTCGACGACATCGAGAACGACAACATGGTGCTGTCCGTGCAGCAGAAGGTGAAGAAGCTCTGCGCCCGGTTCCCGGTCTATCAGGCCCACGCGGCGTGAGCGCGTCATGCACTGTCCTTTCTGCGGCGCCGACGACACCAAGGTCATAGACTCGCGGCTGGTCGCGGAAGGGGATTCCGTGCGCCGGCGCCGCGAGTGCCAGGCCTGCTCCGAGCGCTTCACCACCTTCGAGACGGCCGAGCTGGTGATGCCGCGCGTGGTGAAGAGCGACGGGACCCGTGAGCCCTTCGATGAGGAGAAGCTGCGGCGGGGGCTCACCCGCGCGCTGGAGAAGCGACCGGTGAGCATCGAAGACATCGAGTCGGCGCTGAACCACATCACCCATCGGCTGCGCTCCACCGGTGAGCGCGAGCTGCCTTCGCGCGTCGTCGGCGAGGAGGTGATGGCGGAGCTGCAGAAGATCGACGCGGTGGCGTACGTGCGCTTCGCCTCTGTCTATCGGGATTTCCAGGACGTGAGCGAATTCCAGGAAGAGATTCGGCGATTGAAGAGTGCGGTGAAGGAAGCAGCGGCACAGGAGGCAGCAGCGCAGAAAGCAGCGGCGCAGGAAGCAGCGGCGCAGGAGTCGGCCAAGAAGACCGACCTGGAGCAGACCGGCCCACGGACCGACCGCAAAGGCTGATGGCATCCGATTCCGATGTCCTGTTCCTGAAGGCGGCGGTGGCGCTCGCTGCCCGCGGCATGAACTCCACGACCCCGAATCCGCGCGTCGGTTGCCTGATCGTGCGGGGCGGGGAGGTGCTCGGCCGTGGCTGGCACGTGCGCCCCGGCGAGGGTCATGCGGAGGTGAACGCACTTGCGGATGCAGCTGCCGCGGGCCCGGATGCCATCCGCGGTGCGACGGCCTACGTCAGCCTCGAGCCCTGCGCGTTTCACGGGCGCACGCCGCCGTGCAGCCGAACCCTGATCGACGCCGGTATCACCCGGGTGGTGGCGGCCATGCGTGACCCGCACCCCGGCGTTGCCGGCAAGGGATTCGCGGAGCTGGCGGCAGCGGGTGTTGCGGTGGAGGTGGTGGAGCTTACGGAGGCGCGGGCACTGAACCCGGGCTACGTCAGCCGCCTCACCCGCAACCGACCGTTCGTCCGCTTGAAGGTGGCGGCCTCCCTGGACGGCCGTACGGCCATGGCGAGCGGCGAGAGCCGCTGGGTGACCGGCGAGGCGGCGCGGCACGATGTGCAGGCCTGGCGGGCGCGGAGCTGCGCGATCGTCACCGGCACCCAGACCGTGCTGATCGACAATCCGGCGCTGACCGTGCGCGATCCGGCGCAGGCGGTGGCAGGTGCGATTCGCCAGCCGCTTCGGGTCATTCTGGACAGCAATCTGCGCATCGGTCCCGGGGCCCAGGTGCTCACCGGACCGGGCGAGGCGCTCGTGGCATACACGCGCGGCGAGCCCCGCCACGACGGGGCTGCCCATCTCGAGCTGCCGCCGGACCCCAACGGGCACGTGGATCTGGCGGCCCTGCTGTCGGCGCTTGCGGACCGGGATCTCAACGAGGTGCTGGTGGAGGCCGGCCCGACCCTGGTCGGCGCCTTCCTGGGCGCCGGGCTCTGGGATGAGCTCGTGCTGTACACGGCGCCCAAGCTGCTCGGCAGCGACGCGCGACCGATGGCGACCCTGCCGCTCACACGCATGATCGAGGCGATTGACGCTAGAATCGTGGATCATGTGCGGATCGGAGAGGATCTCCGACTGCGGCTCCGGCCGGCCTGACCGGCGGATCATCCACCAGAACAAGCGAGGTAGTGACTTGAGTGCTGGCAAGTGGGCCCGCCGGCGGGCGCGTCGCGCCCTGGTTCAGGCCGTTTATCAGTGGCAGATGGCCGGCACCGCGACGGCGGAGATCGAGGCGGAGTTCGAGCGCAACGGCTCGCTCGACAAGGCAGACGGCACCTTCTTCAGGGAGCTCCTGCGCGGCGTGCTGCGCAACTGTTCCGAGGTCGATGCCCTGCTCGCCCCGGTTCTCGACCGGCCGGTCGCGGAGCTCACCAACGTGGAACGGGCCGTGCTGCGTCTTGCCACCCGGGAGCTGGCGAGCCGTCCGGACGTACCCTACCGGGTAGTCATCGACGAGTACGTGGAGCTCACCAAGCTCTTCGGCGCAGAAGAGGGCCACAAGTTCGTCAACGGGGTGCTGGACCGTCTTGCGACGCACCTGCGACCGGTGGAAGTCGCCGCCCGTGAACGAGTTTGAGCTGATCGATGCGATCATCGACGTGCTCGGGCCCGCCGCCGAGGGCGGTCTCATCGGCCCGGGCGACGATTGCGCGGTGGTGGCCGTCCCACCGGGTCAGCTTCTGGTTTCCTCCATCGACACCCTGGTCTCAGGCGTGCACTTTCCGGCCGACGCCGCGGGCGAGCTGGTCGGCTATCGGGCGCTGATGGTGACGTTGTCCGATCTGGCAGCCATGGGCGCGGAGCCGGCCGAGGTGCTGGTCGCGCTGACCCTCGAGGAAACCGACCAGCGCTGGGCGCTGGCGGTGGCCGCCGGAATGCGCGAGGCGATCGCAGACACCGGCGGCAGCATTCTCGGCGGAAACCTGGCCCGCGGGCCGCGGAGCGTGACCCTCTCCGTGCACGGCTTCTGCGCTGAGCCGGATCTGCTGAGGCGCAACGGTGCCAAGCCGGGAGACGGTATCTTCGTCACCGGCGCGCTCGGCGCGGCGGCAGCAGCGGTGGCGCTGGATCGGCTGGATGATCCGTCGGACCCGCTGACGGTGCGCTACTTCCGGCCGCGCGCACGGGTCGACGCCGGGCGCGTTCTCAGGGGTCGAGCGTCGGCCGCCATTGATCTCTCCGACGGCCTGCTGCAGGACCTGGATCACGTCTGCCAGGCGAGCGGCGTGGGTGCGGAGCTCGATCCGGCCGCGATCCCCGTTGCTGCCGGCGCCGAGCTCGAGCATGCGCTCGGCGGTGGCGACGACTACGAGCTGCTCTTCACCGCGCGGGAGAAGCCGGAAGGTGTGGAGGCCTGGCGTATCGGCACCGTTTCGGCGGACTCGGGCATCCGTCTCGACGGCGAGCCGGCCGCCATTAAGGGTTACGTGCACTTTCTGTGAGCGCGCGTGATGAGCGTTCTGGCGATGGCGGGGAAGTCCGCCTCGGCTGGCGCCACTGGCGCGACCCGGAGGTGGTCTTCGTGTGTGGTCTCGGTACGGGCTTTCTCCCGAAGGTCCCCGGTACCTGGGGCAGTCTCGCCGCGGTGCTGGTCTGGTGGTGGTTCCTCGCCGTCCAGCCGGTGACGGTGCAGCTCGCGGCCGTGGTGCTGCTCACCGCAGCGGGCACCTGGCTGACCGGGCGTGTCCAGCGCCGCTACGCGCTCGACGACCCCGGTGCAATCGTGGTCGACGAGTTCGCGGGCCAGTGGCTGGCCCTCCTGGCAGCGCCGGCCAACCCGACGGCGGCGCTTGCGGGTTTCCTGCTTTTCCGAGTCTTCGATATCTGGAAGCCCTGGCCGGTGGGCCTCCTGGAACGCCGGATCGGCGGTGCTTTTGGCGTGATGGCGGACGATCTGGCGGCCGGGGTGCTCGCCGCGGCTGTGCTGCAGTTCACACTCTACAATCTCGCCCACATCTGAATCGCACCACCTTCCGTTAAACTGCCCGGTGACCTTGGCGTCCGGAGCAGCGCATGCTCAAACCAGCCGTACTGATTGCGGGCCTGCTGCTCGCGGCCACCGCCCTTGCCGGCGGCGTGGTCCCGGTGGAGATCGTCGGTCTGTTCAAGGATCAGGCCGTGATCCGCACCGCGACCGGCCAGACGCTGCTCAAGGTGGGCGACACCACGGCCCAGGGTGTGACCCTGATCTCCGCCAACGCGCGCGAGGCGGTGGTGTCCTTCGGCGGTCAGCAGCACACGCTGGGACTCACCCGGCAGGCAGCGGGCGTCGGCGGCTACACCCAGGCGCAGGTCGCTCAGGTGTCCATTCCCAAGGACGATGTCGGCCAGTATCGGATCCGCGGCGCGATCAATCATCGGTTCGTCGACTTTCTGGTCGACACCGGAGCGACCGTGGTGGCGCTCTCGTCCATCGTCGCCGACGGGCTCGGCATCGAGTATCGGAAAAAAGGCGAGAAAGGCTTCGTGCAGACGGCCCAGGGTAACGCCGAGTCCTACTTCATGAACCTGGATACGGTGACCGTCGCCGGCATCACCGCGCACAACGTGCAGGCGGCCATCATCACCGGCAGCCATCCGCAGGACATCCTGCTCGGCATGTCCTTTCTGAGAAACGTCTCCATGCGCGATGAAGGTGGGGTGCTGACCCTGGTGCAGAACAACTGAGCAACCTGGCCGGCGGGTGACCTCGCCGGTGGTCTCAGTGATCGCGTGTGACGATCGTCGTCGCGAGCTCCGCCAGCAGGTCGTGCTCGAGATCGGCGCGCTTGAGCAGTGAGAGGGATTCGCTCAACAGATCCTCCGCCCGGGCGCGGGCCTGGCGCACCCCGAGCAACGACGTGTAGGTGCTCTTCTTCGCCTTCTGATCCGACCTGGCCGGTTTGCCGAGCGTCTCGGTGCTCTGCGTCACGTCCAGCACATCGTCGATGATCTGGAACGCAAGCCCGATCCGGGTGGCGAACTCGGTGAGCAGCACGTAGGTCTCGGCGTCCACCTTGGCATTGCCGAACAGCGCCCCGATCTGCACCGATACCCGGATCAGCGCCCCGGTCTTGCCGGCGTGCAGGGCCTGCAGCTCGCTCAGGCTCAGCTGCTTGTTTTCCGACGCCATGTCGAAGACCTGGCCGCCCACCATGCCCTGCCATCCTGCCGCTTCCGCGAGGAGCTGAATGGCGGTGAGCCGCACGTCCGTGCGCGAGATCGGCGCGGTGGCCAGGGTCTCGAACGCGAGGGTCAGGAGCGCATCCCCGGCAAGGATCGCGTTCGCCTCGCCGAACTTGATATGACCGCTCGGCAACCCGTGGCGCAGTTCGTCGTTGTCCATGGCCGGCAGGTCGTCGTGCAGCAGCGAGTAGGCGTGGATGAACTCCACGGCGCAGGCCGGCGCGAGCGCCTTCTCCAGGTCCCCTCCTACCCCGGTGCAGGTCGCGCAGACCAGCAGCGGCCGGATGCGTTTGCCGCCGGACAGGGTGGCGTAACGCATGGCGTCGGTGAGCACCTGGGCATGCTCCGAGTTCACGGGCAGGTGGTGGGTGAGGGCGTCCTCGATCGTCTCGCGCAGGGACCTGAGATCAGGCGTCATCGAGGGTGTCGACATCGAGGTCCTCGAGGGCGCCGGAGTTGGTCAGCACCTTGACCTTGAGCTCGGCCGCCTGCAGCGCGGCCTGGCAGTGGCGGGTGAGCTTCACCCCGCGCTCGAAAGCGGCCAGGGATTCCTCGAGGCTGAGCTCGCCGGTCTCCATCTTTTCCACCAGGTCCTCGAGCTCGGCCAGGGCCGTTTCGAAGGTCACGTCCTCCAGGTCCGACGCCTGATCGGGTTCCTCGGCGGCTGCTTTTTTCGCCATGCCGTCAGCCGGCCTTGCGCGCGGCTTCCGTGAGGGTGTAAGTGCCGGTTTCCGGGTCGACGGCGACCAGTCCCTCGGCCTCGAGCCTGGAGAGCGCGCCGCGGATCTCATAAGTGAGCATCGGCTCGCCGGACTCGCGCAACGCATCCGCAATGTTGCCGGGGCGGAAACGGTTCATGCCCTCCGCTACGAGCGTGCGAATGAGATCGTAGAGCTCGTCGATTCGGTGCTGGTCGATGCTGTTCGTGGTCAACGGGCGTTCTCTCTCGTCTCCCGCAATCCGCGGGCGGCATTTTGTACCAGAATCATCCTACTCCCGCCAGGGCTGGCCCGCCTGGTAAGCGGCCAGGTGCTCGGCGAGCTCTGCGGCCTCGGCCGATCCCGACTCGCCGATGAGCGCGATGGCCTGCTGCTGGGTGTCGATGGCTTCCGTGAAGCGGCCGAGCTCTGCATAGGCGGCCGCCAGGGTGTCGAGATAGGCGGCGCTCTCCTCCTGGGAGACGGCCTGCTCCGCGTACTTCAGCGCCAGCTCCCCGTCGCGGATGGTGTCCGAGTGGCTGGTGGAGAGCAGCCAGGCATAGTCGTTCTGGGCCTGGGGCAGATCCTGCTGGGCGGCGCGCGCCACCCACTGCACGGCCTGACCTTCCTGACCCTGGTTGAGCAGCAGGTAAAACAGACGCAGCTGTGCCTCGCCGAACCCGGCTTGCGCGCCCTTGAGATACCAGCGCTCTGCGGTTTCCAGATCCTGGCGCACGCCGATGCCGGCTTCGTACATGTGCCCCAGGCTCAGACTCCCCGCCGGATTACCGGCGTCGGCCGCGCGCTCGAGGAGCTGACGGGCGAGGGTGGGGTCCATCGGCACCCCGTCGCCGACCAGATACATGTGCCCGAGGGCTGCATCGGCCGCCGGTGAGCCCTCGTCCGAGGCGGCCTCGAACAGCTCCGCGGCCATGGCCATATCCGCATCCGGCAGCTCTTTCTTGTAGTGCATGTAGCCGAGCGCCACCTTCGCATCGACCGAGCCGGCGGCCACAGCCCGCTCGATCCACTGCCGTGCCAGTGCCGGATCGGGCTCATCGGTGAACTCGGCCCGATAGCTGTGGCCGAGATAGAGCATGGCGGTGGGGTCGCCCGCTTCCGCCGCCTCGGTGAGAATTTCCCGGGCCCGGGGCACGTCCTGGGCAACGCCGCGGCCTTCGAGCAGCGCAAAGCCAACGAACAGCGACGCCTCCGGATGTCCCACCTCCACCGCAGCCTGGAAGTACGCGTAGGCGAGCTCCGGGTCCTCGTCCACCCCTTCGCCGCGATGATAGAGGCCGCCGAGCCCCACGAGCGCAGCACCGTTGCCGGGATTGAACTGCAGGGCGCGTGCATAGTCGTTGGCTGCGGAGGCGGGCAGGCCTGCCGCGTAGTAGCTGTAGCCGCGCAGGTAATAGGCGCGTGAACGCTCCGCGGAGTTGATGCGAGGATCGATCAGCGCTGGCGCGAGGTAGGTGCGGGCGAGACTGAAGTTGCCGGCCTTGATGAGGTCCACGGCGCGATCGATGTAGGCGAGCGGGTCCACCGTGTCCGCCCGCGGTGGGGCGGCGACGCCGAGGCCGAGGAAAAGGCAGGTAACCAGCCAGAATGCCCTGATACTGCCTGTTTCCCGGGTTGAACTGGTTCGATTCGTCCCCATCTAAGTACCAGAGTTTGCCAGACTTGGATCACCTTGGCGTGATGGGGTTCATGGTAGACTTCGCACATACCTTCAAGGGGGCGACTTGGCTTCGACGGGGGTAGCAGAGCAGAAGGTGCATGCCGAGAGGGTAGTGACTCTCGTAAAACAATCGCTGCAACTTTTTATAGTTGCCAACGACGAAAACTACGCACTAGCGGCCTAAAAAACCCGCTTACGTCGATGATCCGGGCCTGTGAGGAGAAATCGACGGCAAAGTTCGCAGGATCGCGTGGATGTCTCGCCCGGGGCTGAAGCGTTAAAACCAATCGGGCTCGCCGACAGCACCCTGACCGTTGGGTCGCTCGAGGCTAAATTAATAGACGGACTCTAAGCATGTAGAGCCGACTGCCGAGCGCCAACGGACGCGGGTTCAACTCCCGCCGCCTCCACCAATCGAGAAAGGGCCCAGACGGGCCCTTTGTTCATTTGGATGAGCGAGAAGTTGAAACCGCGGCGCCCAGGCCGATTGCCGCCGCTACAGCACCATGTGTCTTGTGATTCGTTCAATCCACGCCCGGTGCTGGTTAATCCGGTCGAGACGTTCACTCGTCAGGGCCGAATCCGCGAGCGCCCAGTTCTGCAGGGTTTGCCAATGGTCCGGAAAACGTTGCATGAACAACGGTACCTGCAACCAGCGGCTGCGTTCCTTCA
>JASFLG010000032.1:0-16244 GCA_050118205.1 Pseudomonadales bacterium | reverse complement strand
TGACGCTGATCAGCCCGATTGCGATGGAAGAAGGCCAGCGTTTTGCGATCCGCGAAGGCGGCCGGACCGTCGGCGCCGGGGTCGTGACAGCAATCAAGGAGTAGCTCGACGGGCGCACTGACGCTTTCGAGGACTTCGAAGTTCCGGAACACTGGGAGTAAGTAAGGGCTTACAATCGATGCATCCGGCGAGCAGGTAACAGGCCAGTAGCTCAATTGGCAGAGCAGCGGTCTCCAAAACCGCAGGTTGGGGGTTCGATTCCCTCCTGGCCTGCCAGACAGGTACGTTAGGTGAGTACGAGTACAGAAACGACCGGACAGGCCCTCGACTGGCTCAAGTGGATCGTCGTGTTCGGCATCCTCGTTGGCGGCGTGTTCGGGAACTGGTACTACCAGGATCAGTCTCTACTGTATCGGGTAGCGGCTTTGCTCGTTCTGGGACTGTGTGCGTTCGGGTTGGCGATTCAGACCGGAAAGGGTCGTGCGGCGTGGACGCTCATCAAGGAGGCGCGCGGCGAGATCCGGCGCGTCGTCTGGCCGTCGTGGGAAGAGACGACCCAGACGACCCTGATCGTTCTGGTGCTGGTGCTGATCTTCTCGCTGATCCTGTGGCTTCTCGATTCCGGCCTGAGCTGGGTCGTTTCGATGGTGCTGAGATAGGCAGTTTGCGGGGCGACGGAGCTAAACGGCAGAGGTAAATGATGCAAGATCCGGTAGAGCACTCCGAGGAGCAGGAACAGGCCGCCGCCGGGCAACCGTCGGACGAAGCGTCGGCGGAAAAAGAGTCCGTGGACGAGACGCCGGCTGCAGAGGTTTCTGAGCCGACGGCCCCGCTGAATGTGAATCCGAACATGCGCTGGTATGTGGTGCATGCGTATTCCGGGTTCGAGAAGAACGTCGCCCGCACCCTGAGGGAGCGGGTGGCCCTGTCGTCGCTGAAGGAATTCTTCGGCGAGATCCTCGTCCCCACCGAGGAGGTCGTGGAGATGCGGGCCGGACAGAAGCGCCGCAGCGAGCGCAAGTTTTTTCCCGGCTACGTTCTGGTGCAGATGGAACTGAACGACGACACGTGGCATCTGGTCAAAGAGACGCCCCGTGTCATGGGTTTCATCGGCGGCAAGGCGGATCAGCCGGCGCCGCTGACGGAGGCCGAGGCCAACGCCATTCTGGATCGGGTTGCGGCGGGTAGCGAGAAAGCGACCCCGAAGACGGTCTTCGAGCCCGGCGAGATCGTGCGGGTCATCGACGGCCCGTTCAACGACTTCAGCGGCGTGGTCGAAGAGGTCAACTACGAGAAGAGCCGACTGCATGTGGCGGTCACGATTCTCGGGCGCTCCACCCCGGTGGAGCTGGATTTCGACCAGGTCGAGAAAGGCTGAACATAGGACACAGTGGTGCCTCGCTCCCATGGCGACGGGCGCGCGGCGCGGACGCTCAGACGCGGAAACGAAACGCGGAAACGAAACGGGGAGTGACGTTGTGACGCCCAGGCGAACAGCAACGCACGCTGGTACCCACTAGGAGAAGACGATGGCAAAGAAAGTAGACGCCTACATCAAGCTGCAGGTCCCTGCGGGCCAGGCGAACCCGAGTCCGCCGGTCGGTCCCGCGCTCGGTCAGCACGGCGTGAACATCATGGATTTCTGCAAGGCGTTCAACGCCCAGACCCAGAGCCTGGAGCAGGGCATGCCGATTCCGGTGGTCATCACCGTGTACGGCGACCGCTCCTTCACTTTCGTCACCAAGACGCCGCCCGCCGCCGTTCTGCTGCGCAAGGCGGCGAAGATCGGGAAGGGCAGCGGCACGCCGAACACCAGCAAGGTGGGCAAGGTCAACCGGGCGCAGCTCGAGGAGATCGCAACGCTGAAGATGCCGGACCTGACCGCGGCGGACATGGATGCGGCGGTCCGTACCATTGCTGGCAGCGCACGCAGCGCGGGTATCGAAGTGGAGGGCGTATAAATGGCCAAGCTGACCAGACGAGAGAAGGCCATCGCCGAGAAGGTGGATCCCACCAAGGTTTACCCGATTGACGAGGCAGTGAGCCTGCTGAGCGAGCTGTCCCGGTCGAAGTTCGCCGAGTCCTTCGATGTCTCTGTCAACCTCGGGGTGGATCCGCGCAAGTCCGATCAGGTGGTGCGCGGTGCGACCACCCTGCCGCACGGCACCGGCAAGTCGGTGCGCGTGGCGGTCATCGCCCAGGGCGATGCAGCGGATCAGGCCAGCGCCGCGGGTGCCGACCTGGTCGGTTTCGAGGATCTGGCGGACGCGATCAAGGGTGGCGAGCTGAATTTCGATGTGCTCATCGCCACCCCGGATGCCATGCGCCTGGTGGGCCAGCTCGGCAAGGTGCTCGGGCCTCGAGGTCTGATGCCGAATCCGAAGACCGGCACCGTGACGCCGGACGTGGAAACCGCGGTGAAGAATGCCAAGGCGGGCCAGGTGCAGTTCCGCACGGACAAGGCCGGGATCATCCACGGCCGGGTCGGCCAGGTGGGTTTCGAGAGCGCGAAGGTCAAAGAGAACGTCCGCGCATTGCTGGACGACCTCAGGAAGGCCAAACCGGCGTCCTCAAAGGGCGTTTATCTGAAGAAGATCACCCTGTCGACGACTATGGGTCCAGGGCTGAGCATTGATCAGGCGTCGCTGGAGGTCTGAATGTTTGCGTACCGCGCTCGCGTCGGGCGCGGTCGGAGTTTGAACAGTTTTGAAGGGCCGGGCCGATGGTCCGGCGCCGTCAAAAACCACAGGAAGGCAACCGCGGAGCGATTGCTTGGGAGTTCGGAGAAGCCGAACTCCTCGGAACCAGGCCTGGTTCCGAGAGGTGCGAAAACGCATCTGCAGGCAAGCGGACCGAAGGGCGCCATTAAAACCGACAAGGATCCTGTGTAGACGGTGTTACCTGTTGTGGGCGTCAGTGCCGCATCGGGTCGCCGTGCGATGGATATCGGCGATATCCGATTGAAACGCGCCAAGGCCCGCATCGCGCGATCCGAAGGGGTTGCGAGAGACGGGAGCGAGGCGCCTAGGAGAAACCATGGCATTAAGACTTGCAGACAAACAAGCGATCGTTGCCGAGGTTAACGAAGCCGCGATGAACGCCCTGTCTGCCGTAGTCAGCGATTATCGCGGACTGACCGTGGACCAGATGACCCAGCTGCGCGCGAAGGCGCGCGAGTCGGGCGTCTATCTGCGTGTGGTCCGCAACACGCTGGCCCGGCGGGCCATCCAGGGTACCGAATACGAGTGTCTCACCGAGACGCTGGTCGGGCCGACGATGTTCGCGTTCTCGCAGGAAAATCCCGGGTCTGCTGCCCGCCTGCTGAAGGACTACGCCAGAGAGTTCGAGGCACTGGAGATCAAGGCGCTCTCCATCGGCGGTCAGTTGCTGGGTCCGGGTGACGTGGATCGCGTCGCCAAGCTGCCGACCCGTGATGAAGCGATCGCGCTTCTCATGTCCGTCATGCAGGCGCCGGTCACCAAGCTCGCGCGCACCCTGAACGAGGTGCCTGGCAAGCTGGTTCGGACCATTGCTGCGATACGCGATCAGAAGGCTGCCGAGTAGCGGCGGCCCGCTGGCTTCGAAACACAGGTAACAGGTTTGTGGCTCGTTGGGAGCCCAACAGGAGACAAGAGAAAATGGCACTGTCCAAAGACGATATTTTGAACGCCATCGCCGAGATGAGCGTGATGGAAGTGGTCGAACTCGTTTCGGCCATGGAAGACAAATTCGGCGTGTCGGCTGCTGCAGCGGTAGCAGCTGCGCCGGTCGCTGCTGCCGGTGACGGTGGCGCCGCGGCTGCCGAGGAGAAGGATGCGTTCGACGTCATCCTCTCTTCCTCGGGCGAGAAAAAGGTCAATGTGATCAAGGTGGTGCGTGCGATCACGGGCCTGGGCCTGAAGGAGGCCAAGGCGCTGGTCGACGAAGCACCGTCCGCCGTCAAAGAAGGCGCCACGAAAGACGAAGCAGAGGACTTCAAAAAGCAGCTTGAAGAGGCTGGCGCAACGGTTGAGCTCAAGTAACCAGATTCTGGACTTGGGCAATAACCAGATCGGCTGGATGGGCCCGCGGCACGACGCGGCGGGTCCTCCGGCCTTTCGTCGTTGGGCTGGGAAGCAGGAAGCCCTGATGGCCTCGCGAGAGGTTCGAGAAACAGATACCGAGAGCCGCTGCGTGGGGCGCCTGATGGCGCCATCGACATGCGGCGACCGGTGAGTCGCCAAGCGCAGGAGAATCGAATGGCTTACAGCTTTACCGAGAAGAAACGCATCCGAAAAGACTTCGGGAAACTGCCCCAGGTCATGGAGTTGCCTTACCTTCTCTCGATCCAGGTGGATTCTTACGACAAGTTCCTCCAGCTGGACAAGAAACCGGGTGGTCGGAACGAGATCGGCCTGCACGCCGCGTTCCGCTCGGTTTTCCCGATTGTCAGCTATTCCGGCAATGCCGCGCTCGAGTACGTCGAGTACCGCCTGGGTGAACCGGCCTTCGACGTCAAGGAGTGTGTGCTTCGCGGCATCACGTATGCGGCGCCGCTGCGCGTGAAGGTGCGGCTGATCATTTACGACAAGGAGTCTTCCAACAAGGCGGTCAAGGACGTCAAGGAGCAGGAAGTCTACATGGGCGAGATCCCGCTCATGACCGAAAACGGCACCTTCGTGATCAATGGCACCGAGCGGGTCGTGGTCTCCCAGCTGCACCGCTCGCCTGGCGTTTTCTTCGATCACGACCGCGGCAAGACGCACTCCTCCGGGAAGCTGCTGTACTCCGCCCGCGTGATCCCTTACCGCGGCTCGTGGCTCGACTTCGAGTTCGATCCGAAGGATTGCGTGTTCGTTCGGATCGACCGCCGCCGCAAGCTGCCGGCCACGATCATCCTCCGGGCGCTGGAGTACTCGTCCGAGCAGATTCTCGACATGTTCTTCGAGAAGAACGTCTTTCACGTCAAGAAAGACGGTTTTTCGGTGGACCTGCGCGCCGACCGCATGCGGGGCGACGTGGCCTCCTTCGACATCACCGACAAGGACGGCAATGTGCTGGTCGAGGTGGGCCGCAGGATCACCGCCCGTCACGTCCGGCTGCTGGAAGAGAGCGGGCTCAAGCGCCTGGACGTGCCGCGCGAGTACCTGCTCGACCGGGTGACGGCACGGGATCTGATCGACGAGGAGAGTGGCGAGATCCTGCTGCCCTGCAACTCCATCATTACCGAAGAGATCCTGGACACGCTCCTCGATCGTGGGGTGAAGGAGATCGAGACGATCTACACCAACGACCTGGACCAGGGTCCCTACATCTCCGACACCCTGCGCATCGATTCGACCACGAACCGCCTGGAGGCGCTGGTGGAGATCTACCGGATGATGCGTCCGGGCGAGCCGCCGACCAAGGAAGCGGCGGAGAACCTGTTCACCAATCTGTTTTTCTCGCCGGAGCGTTACGACCTCACGGACGTAGGGCGCATGAAGTTCAACCGGCGCCTCGGCCGCGAAGACACGGAGGGCTCGGGCATTCTCGACCGGGAGGACATCATCGATGTCCTCAGGACGCTGATCGACATCCGTAACGGCAACGGCTCGGTGGACGATATCGACCACCTGGGCAACCGGCGTGTGCGTTCCGTGGGAGAAATGGCCGAGAACGCCTTCCGGGTGGGCGTCATCCGCGTCGAGCGGGCGGTCAAGGAGCGTCTGTCCCTGGCCGAGTCCGAAGGTCTCATGCCGCAGGACATGATCAATGCCAAGCCGGTGGCCGCCGCGATCAAGGAGTTCTTCGGCTCGAGCCAGCTGTCCCAGTTCATGGACCAGAACAACCCGCTCTCGGAGGTCACCCACAAGCGTCGTGTCTCCGCGCTCGGCCCGGGCGGTCTGACCAGGGAGCGTGCCGGTTTCGAGGTGCGGGACGTGCACCCGACCCACTACGGGCGTGTCTGTCCCATCGAGACGCCGGAAGGTCCGAACATCGGTCTGATCAACTCGCTGGCCACCTATTCGCGTACGAACGAGTACGGTTTCCTGGAGACGCCGTACCGTCGGGTTGAGAACGGCAAGGTTACGAACAACATCGACTTCCTCTCGGCCATCGACGAGGCGGAGTACGTGATCGCTCAGGCCAGCGCCCCGCTTACCAAGGACAACGAGTTCTTCGAGGAGCTCGTGGACGTCCGGCACCAGAACGAGTTCACCAAGACCGCGTCAGAGAACGTCGACTACATGGACGTCTCCCCGAAGCAGGTGGTCTCGGTGGCGGCATCGCTGATTCCGTTCCTGGAGCACGACGACGCCAACCGCGCCCTGATGGGCTCCAACATGCAGCGTCAGGCGGTGCCGACCCTGCGCGCCCAGACCCCGCTCGTGGGCACGGGCATGGAGCGGAACGTAGCCAGGGATTCCGGGGTGTGCGTGATCGCCGGCCGCGGCGGCGTGGTAGACAGCGTCGATGCCGGCCGGATCGTGGTCCGGGTGGCGGACGAGGAGACGCAGGCGGGTGAGGCAGGTGTCGATATCTACAACCTGACGAAGTTCACCCGCTCCAACCAGAACACCTGTATCAATCAGCGGCCACTGGTGACGCCGGGCGACGCGATCTCCCGGGGCGACATCCTGGCGGACGGGCCGTCCTGCGACATGGGCGAGCTGGCGCTGGGTCAGAACATGCGCATCGCGTTCATGCCCTGGAACGGCTACAACTACGAGGACTCCATCCTGGTGTCCGAGCGGGTCGTGCAGGACGACCGATTCACGAGCATCCACATCCAGGAACTCACCTGTATTGCCCGGGACACCAAGCTCGGGCCGGAAGAGGTCACCTGCGACATCCCGAACGTGGGCGAAGGTGCGCTCTCCAAGCTCGACGAGTCCGGCATCGTCTACATCGGTGCGGAAGTCGACGCGGGAGACATCCTCGTCGGCAAGGTCACGCCCAAGGGCGAGACCCAGCTCACCCCGGAGGAGAAGCTCCTGCGGGCGATCTTCGGGGAGAAAGCGTCCGACGTTAAGGACACCTCTCTGCGTGTTCCGACGAGCGTGAAAGGCACGGTCATCGACGTTCAGGTCTTCACCCGCGACGGCGTGGAGAAGGACCAGCGGGCGAAAGACATCGAACGGTCCCAGCTGGCACAGATCCGCAAGGACCTGGACGACGAGTACCGGATCGTCGAGGCGGCCACCTATGAGCGTCTGCAGCGGGCGCTGCTGGGCCAGAAGGCTGCCAGCGCGCCGGGCAGGTCCAAGGGGCTGACGATCGACGAGGAATACCTCGCCGAACTCGATCGGGATGACTGGTTCAAGATCCGTATGTCGGATGATGAGCTGAACGCCATGCTCGAGATGGCAGAAGCGCAGCTCACCGAGCGTAAGGAGCGGCTGGACGCGGTGTACGCGGACAAGCGGCAGAAGCTCGAGTCCGGGGACGACCTGGCGCCGGGCGTGCTGAAGATCGTCAAGGTATACCTGGCGATCAAGCGTCGCATCCAGCCGGGCGACAAGATGGCCGGCCGGCACGGCAACAAGGGCGTGATCTCGGTGATCATGCCTGTCGAGGATATGCCGTTCGACGAGAACGGCGAGCCTGTGGACATCGTGCTGAACCCGCTCGGGGTGCCGTCGCGGATGAACGTGGGCCAGATCCTGGAAACCCACCTTGGCTGGGCGGCCAAGGGCATCGGCGACTCCATCAACAGGATGCTCGAGGAGCAGAAGCAGTCAGCGGAGATCCGCAGCTACCTGGAAGAGGTCTACAACGCCACCGGTGAGCGCAAGGAAAGGCTCGATTCGCTGAGCGACGCGGAGGTGCTGGAACTGGCCAAGAACCTCACGGGCGGCGTGCCGATGGCGACGCCGGTCTTCGACGGTGCCGCGGAAACGGAGATCAAGCAGATGCTGGAGCTGGCCAAGCTGCCGACCAGCGGCCAGACCACCCTCTACGATGGCCGGACCGGTGAGAAGTTCGACCGTCCGGTGACGGTCGGCTACATGTACATGCTGAAGCTCAACCACCTGGTCGACGACAAGATGCATGCCCGTTCCACGGGTTCCTACAGCCTGGTTACCCAGCAGCCGCTGGGCGGCAAGGCCCAGTTCGGCGGGCAGCGGTTCGGCGAGATGGAAGTGTGGGCGCTGGAAGCTTACGGCGCCGCCTACACGCTGCAGGAGATGCTGACCGTCAAGTCGGACGACGTGAGCGGCCGGACCAAGATGTACAAGAACATCGTGGACGGCGATTTCCGGATGGAGCCCGGCATGCCGGAGTCGTTCAACGTGCTGGTGAAGGAAATCCGCTCTCTGGGTATCAACATCGAGCTGGAAACGGAATAGACGCGGTAGTCGCAGGAACGATCAAGCGTACGAAAGATCTCAATCCTAGTAAGGAGGAGAGAATTGAAAGACCTACTCAATCTGCTGAAGTCTCAGGGAAGTGTCGACGAGTTCGACGCGCTCCGCATTGGCCTCGCATCGCCGGAGATGATCCGGTCGTGGTCCTTCGGCGAGGTGAAGAAGCCAGAGACCATCAACTACCGCACCTTCAAGCCGGAGCGGGACGGGCTGTTCTGCGCCCGCATCTTCGGCCCGATCAAGGACTACGAGTGCCTGTGCGGTAAGTACAAGCGGCTCAAGCATCGCGGAGTGATCTGCGAGAAGTGCGGGGTGGAGGTCACCCTGACCAAGGTCCGTCGCGAGCGGATGGGTCACATCGAACTCGCGAGCCCGGTCGCGCACATCTGGTTTCTGAAGTCGCTGCCCTCCCGCATCGGGTTGCTGCTGGACATGACCCTCAGGGACATCGAGCGGGTCCTCTATTTCGAGTCGTTCGTAGTTATCGATCCGGGTCTGACCGACCTGGAGATGGGTCAGCTGCTGACCGACGAGGAATACTTCCAGAAGCTCGAGGAGTACGGTGACGAGTTCGATGCCAAGATGGGTGCCGAAGCCATCGAAGCCCTGCTCAAAGGGCTGGATCTGGACGGCGAGATCGCGCGCCTGCGGGAAGAGATCCCGGCCACCAACTCGGAAACCAAGATCAAGAAGCTTTCCAAGCGGCTCAAGCTGATGGAAGCGTTCGTCGACTCGGGCAACAAGCCGGAGTGGATGATTCTCGCCGTGCTGCCCGTGCTGCCGCCGGACCTGCGACCGCTGGTGCCGCTGGACGGTGGGCGCTTCGCCACCTCCGACCTGAACGATCTCTACCGGCGAGCCATCAACCGCAACAACCGCCTGAAGCGGCTGCTCGACCTCTCGGCGCCCGACATCATTGTGCGCAACGAGAAACGGATGCTGCAGGAAGCGGTGGATGCGCTGCTGGACAACGGCCGCCGTGGCCGGGCGATCACCGGCTCCAACAAGCGGCCGCTGAAATCGCTGGCCGACATGATCAAAGGCAAGCAGGGCCGCTTCCGCCAGAACCTGCTCGGCAAGCGCGTGGACTACTCCGGGCGCTCCGTGATCGTGGTGGGGCCGACCCTGAGGCTGCACCAGTGCGGACTGCCGAAGAAGATGGCATTGGAGCTCTTCAAGCCGTTCATCTTCGGCAAGCTGGAAGCGCGCGGGCTCGCCACCACCATCAAGGCGGCCAAGAAGATGGTCGAGCGGGAAACGCCGGAGGTGTGGGACATCCTGGCCGAGGTGATCCGCGAGCACCCGGTGCTGCTGAACCGGGCGCCGACCCTGCACCGTCTGGGTATCCAGGCATTCGAGCCGGTGCTCATCGAGGGTAAAGCCATCCAGCTGCACCCGCTGGTGTGCACTGCGTACAACGCCGATTTCGACGGCGACCAGATGGCCGTGCACGTGCCGCTGACGCTCGAGGCTCAGCTCGAGAGCCGTGCGCTGATGATGAGCACGAACAACATCCTCTCGCCGGCATCCGGCGAGCCGATCATCGTGCCGTCCCAGGACGTGGTGCTGGGCCTGTACTACATGACCCGCGAGATGGTCAACGCCCGCGGCGAAGGCATGGTGTTCTCCGACCTTCCCGAGGTGGATCGCGCCTATCACGCCGGCCAGGTGGACCTGCACGCGCGGGTGAAGGTGCGCCTCGAGGAGCACTTCGTGAACGAGGCAGGCGGTATCGACGCCGTCACCAGCCTCCACGAGACCACCGTAGGCCGCGCGCTGTTCTACCAGGTGGTGCCGAAGCTGCTGCCGTTCGAGATGGTCAACAAGCCGCTGGATAAGAAGTCCATTTCCAATCTGATCAACGCCTGCTACCGCAACGTCGGTCTGAAGGAAACGGTAATCTTCGCCGACCAGCTGATGTACACGGGCTTCGCCCACTCCACGTCGTCCGGTGCTTCCATCGGCGTGGACGACTTCGTGATCCCGGAAGCCAAGGCGAAGATCATCGCCGACGCAGAATCGGAAGTCGCGGAGATCGAATCCCAGTACGCTTCCGGTCTGGTCACTCAGGGTGAGAAGTACAACAAGGTCGTCGATATCTGGTCGCGGGCGAACGATCTGGTCGCCCGATCGATGATGGAAGGCATCTCCAAGGAAGCGGTCGTGAACCGCGACGGCGAGGAGGACCAGCAGGCTTCCTTCAACTCGGTGTACATCTATGCCGACTCCGGTGCGCGGGGTTCCCCGGCCCAGATCCGCCAGCTGGCGGGCATGCGGGGTCTGATGACCCGTCCGGACGGGAGCATCATCGAGAACGCCATCACCGCGAACTTCCGCGAAGGGCTGAATGTGAACGAGTACTTCATCTCGACGCACGGCGCCCGGAAAGGACTTGCGGACACGGCGCTGAAGACGGCCAACTCCGGTTACCTGACCCGGCGTCTGGTGGACGTGGCCCAGGACGTGGTGATCACCGCGACCGACTGCGGTACCGAGAACGGGCTGCTGGTCTCCGCCATCATCGAGGGCGGCGACGTGGTCGAGCCGCTCGGCGATCGCGTGCTGGGTCGGATCGTGGCCCAACCGGTCTACGAGGCCGATGAGAAGACCGTGCTCATCGAGCCCGGCACCATGCTGGACGAATACTGGGTGGACCAGCTCGACAGCCTGGGTGTGGACGAGATCGTCGTTCGCTCCGCCATCACCTGTGAGACCAAGTTCGGCGTCTGCGCCACCTGCTACGGCCGGGATCTGGCGCGCGGGCATCAGGTGAACACCGGTGAGGCCGTCGGCGTGATTGCCGCTCAGTCGATCGGCGAGCCGGGTACCCAGCTCACCATGCGCACGTTCCACATCGGTGGCGCGGCGTCTCGGGCAACGGCCATCGACAGCATTCAGGTGAAGCACGGCGGGAGCATCCGTCTGCACAACCTGAAGACGGTGACCCGGGAATCCGGGGAGCTCGTTGCGGTGTCGCGTTCCGGCGAGATTGCCGTGGCCGACGACAACGGTCGTGAGCGCGAGCGCTACAAGCTGCCTTACGGTGCCATCATCTCCGTGGACGAAGGCGATCTGGTCGAGGCGGGTCAGGTCATCGCTCAGTGGGACCCGCACACCCACCCGATCGTGGTGGAAGTGGCCGGTACCGTGCGCTTCGACGACATGGAGGAAGGCCTCTCGATCAACCGGCAGACCGACGAGCTGACGGGCCTCACCAACATCACCGTCCTCGATCCGAAGGATCGCCCCAGCGCCGGCAAGGACCTGCGTCCAGCGGTCAGCCTGGTGGACGGCAAGGGCAAGGCGGTCATGCTGCCGGGCTCCGACGTGCCCGCGCACTACTTCCTGCCGCACAACGCGATCCTGAACCTGGAAGACAAGGACAACATCGGCGTGGGCGACATCATTGCCCGTATTCCGCAGGAAGGTTCCAAGACCCGGGACATCACCGGTGGTCTGCCACGGGTGGCCGACCTCTTCGAGGCCCGCAAGCCGAAGGAATCGGCGATCCTGGCGGAGGAGACCGGCACGGTCAGCTTCGGCAAGGAGACCAAGGGCAAGCGTCGCCTGGTGATCACACCGGCGGAGCGCGATCCCGTGGAGACACTGATTCCGAAGTGGCGCAACATCGGTGTGTTCGAGGGCGAGCACGTGGAGCGGGGCGAGGTGGTCGTCGACGGCCCGCCGAATCCCCACGACATCCTGCGTCTGAAAGGCGTGGAGGAGCTCGCCAAGTACATCATCAACGAGATCCAGGAGGTCTACCGCCTGCAGGGCGTGAAGATCAACGACAAGCACATCGAGGTCATCGTCCGGCAGATGCTGCGTAAGGCGGAGATCGTCGATCCCGGCGAGTCGAACCTGATCCGGGGTGAGCAGATCGAGTACATCAAGCTGATGGAGGTCAACGAGGCGCTGGAAGCGGAAGGCAAGCAGCCGGCCGATTACCTGCGCGTGCTCCTGGGCATCACCAAGGCCTCGCTGGCCACGGAGTCCTTCATCTCCGCCGCGTCGTTCCAGGAGACCACCCGGGTGCTCACCGAGGCGGCCGTCACCGGCAAGCAGGACTTCCTGCGTGGTCTGAAGGAGAACGTGGTCGTCGGTCGGTTGATCCCGGCAGGCACCGGGCTCACCTACCACAGTGACCGCAAACGCCGGCGCGATGAGGAGCTGGCTGCACGGATCGCCAAGGAGCAGGGCGCGACCGCCGACGAGGTGGAAGCGGCGCTGTCCGAGGCGCTCTCGGGAGGCGGCTCCTGAGAGCGGTGGCCTGAGAGACGGCTTCCCGCCCATACGGGCGGGAAGCTCCGCACCGCTCGATTGATTCTGGATAGCGACACGATTAGAATGCCGCGCTCCGCGGGGCAGGCCCCTTGGCGACTTTACGCCGACGGCAACCGTTTCGAAGCATCCATCGCATCGTAACCCGTTGAGATAAAATAAGTTTTGGCCGCTCGGATTGCGTCCGGCCGATCTCGAACAAACTGAACAACAGCTCTAAAGCGTCGTAGTAACGGCAAGTACTAACAACCTAGAGCGCAAACGAACTGAACAGCAGCTCTGAAGCGTCGTAGTGGTTCAAGTGCTATGACCCAGAGCGTGCCGGAGATATAAAGTGGCAACCATCAGCCAGCTGGTCAGAAAGCCGCGCAAGCGGAAGGCCGACAAGAGCATCGTCCCTGCCCTGCAGGGGTGCCCGCAGAAGCGCGGTGTCTGCACGCGCGTGTACACCACCACGCCGAAGAAGCCGAACTCGGCGCTCCGGAAGGTCTGCCGGGTGCGGCTCACCAACGGCTATGAGGTCACCTCCTACATCGGGGGCGAGGGCCACAATCTGCAGGAGCACTCGGTGGTCCTGATCCGTGGGGGCCGGGTGAAGGATCTTCCCGGCGTCCGCTACCATACCGTTCGCGGCACGCTGGACACCTCCGGCGTGTCCGATCGCCGCCAGGGCCGTTCGAAGTACGGCGCCAAGCGACCCAAGTAAGACCCAACCGAACGAGACCGTTCACAAGCCAGCAAATTCAGACGATTACATTGCGAGCGGCTGTCACCCTCGGGGAGACAGCCTCACTCCAGTAAGGCCCCGGCCGCGTCAGCGAGCGCGCCGTCCGGGGACCAGCCTGAAGCCAAGGAGAAACCAATGCCCAGACGCCGAGTCGTCGCCAAGCGGGAAATCCTTCCCGATCCCAAATACCACAACCAGACCGTTGCCAAGTTCATCAACCACGTGATGGTGAGCGGCAAGAAGGCCGTGGCGGAGCGGATCGTCTACGGCGCCCTGTCGCGCATCGAGCAGCGGGACCACGGCGATCCGGTCGAGGTATTCGAGAAGGCGCTCGAGGCGGTGGCCCCGTTCGTGGAGGTGAAATCCAGACGGGTGGGCGGCGCCACCTATCAGGTGCCCGTGGAGGTTCGGCCCTCCCGTCGGCAGGCGCTTGCCATGCGCTGGCTCGTGGACAGCGCCCGCAAGCGCGGCGAGAAGTCCATGGCCGCCAGACTCGCCGGCGAGCTCATGGACGCGGCAGACGGCCGGGGCACGGCCGTTCGTAAGCGCGAGGACACGCACCGCATGGCGGAGGCCAACAAGGCTTTCTCGCACTATCGGTTCTAAGCAACACAACGGATTACGGAGAGCATCATGGCTCGTAAGACTCCCCTATCCCGATACCGCAACATCGGTATCGTGGCCCACGTGGATGCGGGTAAAACCACCACCACGGAGCGGGTGCTTTTCTACACCGGCTTGTCACACAAGATCGGTGAGGTGCACGACGGCGCGGCCACGATGGACTGGATGGAGCAGGAGCAGGAGCGGGGTATCACCATCACGTCTGCCGCGACTACCTGCTTCTGGCAGGGCATGAATCAGCAGTTCGACGAGCATCGCATCAACATCATCGATACGCCCGGGCACGTCGACTTCACCATCGAGGTGGAACGGAGCCTCAGGGTTCTTGACGGGGCGGTGGTCGTGTTCTGCGGTACTTCCGGTGTCGAGCCCCAGAGTGAGACCGTCTGGCGGCAGGCCAACCGCTACGAGGTCCCGCGCATGGTGTTCGTCAACAAGATGGACCGGGCCGGCGCGGATTTCCTGCGCGTGGTCGAGCAGATCAAGGGCCGGCTGGGTGCCAACCCGGTGCCGGTACAGTTGAGCCTCGGGGCCGAAGAGAACTTCCGCGGGGTGATCGACCTGATCCGTATGAAGGCCATCATCTGGAATGAGGAAGATCAGGGCCTTACCTATGAGCTCGAAGACATCCCTGCCGAATATCTGGACGATGCTGAGCATTGGCGTGAGCAGATGGTCGAGAGCGCGGCAGAGGCGACCGAAGAACTCATGGAAAAGTATCTCGAGGGGAACGAGCTCACCGAGGATGAAATCAAGAAGGGCCTGAGAATCCGCACGCTTGCGAACGAGATCGTGCCTGCTCTGTGCGGTTCCGCCTTCAAGAACAAAGGCGTGCAGGCCATGCTCGACGCGGTGATCGAGTATCTGCCCGCACCTCCGGAAGTCAGGGCGATCGAGGGTGTGCTGGAAGACGGCGAGACCGTTGAATCCCGGGAAGCGGACGATGAAGCGCCTTTCGCCGCCCTGGCGTTCAAGATCGCCACCGACCCGTTCGTCGGCACGCTCACGTTCTTCCGGGTGTACTCCGGCGTGCTGAACTCGGGCGATCAGGTGTTCAACCCGGTGAAGAGCAAGCGTGAGCGCGTTGGCCGGATGGTGCAGATGCATTCCAACGATCGCAACGAGATCAAGGAAGTACGTGCCGGTGACATCGCCGCGGCCATCGGCCTGAAGGACGTCACCACTGGTGACACGCTCTGCGCCATGGATTCGGTGATCACGCTCGAGCGGATGGAGTTCCCGGAGCCCGTGATCTCGGTGGCCGTGGAGCCGAAGTCGGTGCCGGACCAGGAGAAGATGGGCGTCGCGCTCGGCAAGCTGGCCCAGGAGGACCCGTCCTTCCGAGTGGAGACGGACGAGGAGTCCGGCCAGACCATCATTTCCGGCATGGGCGAGCTGCATCTGGACATCATCGTCGACCGGATGAAGCGCGAGTTCGGGGTGGAAGCCAACATCGGCAAGCCTCAGGTCGCCTACCGGGAGACCATTCGCGCCACCGTGGAGCAGGAAGGAAAGTTCGTCCGCCAGTCCGGTGGCCGGGGTCAGTACGGACACGTCTGGATCCGGCTGGAGCCCTACAAGGATGAGGAAGACGAAGGCAAGATCTATGAGTTCGTCGACGAGATCGTCGGCGGCGTGGTCCCCCGGGAGTACATCCCCGCGGTGAACAAGGGCATCCAGGAGCAGATGCAGAACGGCGTCATCGCCGGTTATCCGCTGATCGGTGTGCGGGCGACCCTGTACGACGGATCCTTCCACGAGGTGGACTCCTCGGAGATGGCGTTCAAGATCGCCGGCTCCATGGCGCTCAAGGAAGGCGCCCAGAAGGCGAGACCGGTGCTGCTCGAGCCGATCATGAGCGTTGAGGTGGTCACGCCGGAAGATTACATGGGTGACGTGGTCGGCGACCTGAATCGCCGCCGCGGCATGATCGCGGGCATGGACGAGAACCCGGCCGGGAAGATCGTCAGGGCTGACGTGCCGCTGGCAGAGATGTTCGGTTACTCCACGGACCTGCGCTCGGCGACCCAGGGTCGGGCCAACTACACCATGGAGTTTGCAAAGTATGCGGAGGTGCCTGACAGCATCGCCGAGGGCATCATCAACCGCTGAAGGTGCGGGATACCAACTGACTAGAAGCTGCTAAGGAAAATACCAATGGCCAAAGCAAAATTTGAGCGCACCAAACCGCACGTGAACGTGGGGACGATTGGTCACGTTGACCATGGCAAGACGACGCTGACGGCGGCGCTGACGAAGGTCTGCGCGGAATCGTACGGAGG
>JASFLG010000031.1:0-16259 GCA_050118205.1 Pseudomonadales bacterium | reverse complement strand
TCCGCTCCGCCGCCGTAGGCCCCGCCGCCGGCTCGGGCAGCGCCTCGAATGCGGCCAGGGTCGCCGCCCGGACCCGCGCCTCCACGTCCCGGGGGGGTCGGGGTCGCCTTCCGGCCAGCGACAGCAGCCGCGCGACGTCCGCGTCCGCATCGGCCGGATTCCCGGTCGTACGTTCCCGCGTCATGGCATTGCCTCCTGTTCCCGCCGGACCTCCGAAAATCCCCTTCGAAAGGCGGAGCGGGCTCTGGCCAGAAGCGACTGAACGGCGATGGCGCCCTCGCCAAACCGCTCTGCCATCTCCTCGACCGACAGGCCTTCCAGATATTTCATCTCCAGCGCCCTGCTGTAGCGTTCCGGGAGGTAGTCGAGCGTCAGCTGCACCACCTGCTCGAGCGCGATACGGTCCGTACCGGTCAGCTCCCCACTCTCCAGGCTCTCCAGCGCCGCCCGGATGTGCGGATCGTCGTCCAGGCTCACCTGCAGGAACTCGTGACGGCCGAAACGTTTGAAGTAGTTGCCGATCTCGTGCCGCCCGATCTGGCAGAGCCAGGTGAACAGGGCCGCCTCGCCCCGATAGCTCGCCAGATTGCGGATCGCCTTGATCATGGCTTCCTGAACGATGTCCTCGCACGCTTCGGGCTGATCCACCCGTAGCGACACGAATCGATACAGTCTGGAAAAATAGTTGTCAAAAAAAAGCTCTGCCGCCCCACGATCCTTGGCGACCACGCGTTCGGCCAGCTGGCGATCCTCGGCGTGCAACGCACCTCCCCGGTACCAATGTTCCCATTAGACCTTCTCCGGCCCGGTAATCAATCGTCGGTACCGCCCCGATGGCTGGCGGGCAGGCCGTCAGCCCCGAACGCGGCTGTCGCGGAGATACCCTGCTTGCGCAGCAGGAACAGGGTCAGCGCGAGGAGCGGCTCCGAGTCGGCGCTCACCAGATAGGCCGTGGCGGGATCGAGCAGGGCGAGTCGTTCCCGGAGATTCTGCGCGGAGCACACACGAAGGAGCGTGCGTGCTGTCGTTCCGTCCGCCGGCGGCGAATTCCAGCCACCTCCGTCGAGCACCTCGAGCAGGAGCTCGGTGAACACCTCGACCCGGAGGAACATCACCACTCCCGGTTCCAGCAATCGAACGGACGCGTTCCGTGGCGCTGCCGCGATCAGCGCATCCTCGCCGAACAGGTCGCCGGGCTCGAGCAGCGCCAGCCGTCTGCCGGCGCGTCTGACCTCGGCGCTGCCACTGGCGAGAATGCAGCAACGGGCGTCGTGCTCCGCGCCCTCCCGGAGAATCCACGCCCCGGCCGGTAACGGGACACGCTCGAGCCGCGCCAGTACCCGCTGCCAGCTCGCCGGGCCGAGTCGTGCCATGAGGTGGGACTCCAGAAAGCGCGTCTGCCAGCAGCCTTCGGCTTCCGAGACGGTGACGAGGTCACCGATAGCACGCTGCGCAGCGAGCTCCAGCCCCGCCTCGGAAATCTGCAGCAGCCGGCAGTCGGTGAGGGTCTTGAGCTCCGCCGGACCTGGGTACACCGGTCGCCGGGCGATGCGGCGTCCGGCCTCGACGATCCCGTCCGGTCGGCGCGTGAGCAGGGCACCCCGAACCAGGTAGTGATGACCGGTGAGCCGCCGGCCCCGCTTCAGCAGCCAGCGCCCCGCGGGCACGTCCACGTACCGCGCGTGCGCCGCAAGCAGCTTGAGCTCCGCGGTGCCATAGGTCTGAAACGGTTCCAGTCGGGCGAGCTCGGCGAACATGCCGGGGAGCGTAGTGCCCCGGGTGTCCTGGCGCTGCGCGAGACTCCCCCGGGCGGTCGTGCGCCCGCGCGCATGGCGCCCCCGGGCGGGCCCTGTCTCAGCGCCGGTTCAACGCCCGGTGGCCGATATCGGTGCGGAAATAGCGTCGTCTCCACTTCACCGCCGCGACACCTTCATAAGCGCGAATCCGGGCGGCCGCGACGTCGGTGCCCAGCCCCACCACGCAGAGCACCCGGCCGCCGCTGGTGACCACGCGGCCACCGTCGAGGCGGGTACCGGCATGGAAGACCTTGAGGTCCGTCGCATCGAGACCGTCGAGGCCGGTGATCACGTCCCCCTTCTCGTAGTCGTCCGGATAGCCCCCGGCGGCCATCACCACACCCAGCGCCGCCCGCTCGTCCCAGTCGAGCGTCACGCCATCCAGCACCCCGTCGATGGCCTGATTGCACAGCGTGACCAGATCCGAGCGCAGGCGCATGAGCACCGGCTGCGCCTCCGGATCGCCGAAGCGGCAGTTGAACTCGATCACCTTCGGCGAGCCATCCGGCATGATCATCAGGCCCGCGTAGAGAAAACCGACGTACGGCGCGCCGTCCGCGGCCATGCCGGCGACGGTGGGCTCGATGACCTCGGTCATTATCCGCTCGTGCACGGCGGGGGTGACCACCGGCGCCGGTGAGTAGGCGCCCATGCCGCCCGTGTTCGGTCCCCGGTCACCGTCGTCGCGGGCCTTGTGGTCCTGAGAGCTGGCAAACGGTAATGCAGTGACGCCATCGCAGAGGCAGATGAAGCTCGCCTCCTCGCCGGCGAGAAACTCCTCGATCACCACCCGGTGGCCCGCGCGGCCGAAGGCATCGCCCGCGAGCATGGCGTCCAGGGCCGCGAGCGCCTCGGCTTCGGTAGCGGCGACGACCACGCCCTTCCCGGCGGCGAGCCCGTCCGCTTTGACGACGATGGGTGCGCCCTTCTCCCGGACGTAGGCTCGCGCCGCCGCGAGGTCCTCGAAGGTCCGGTACTCGGCCGTGGGAATGCCGTGACGGGCGAGAAAGTCCTTGCTGAACGCCTTTGAGCCTTCCAGCTGCGCCGCTTTCCGGCTCGGGCCGAAGCAGCGCAGATCCCGATCCCTGAAGTAGTCACAGATGCCGTCCACCAGGGGCGCCTCGGGGCCGACGATGGTGAGCGCGATGTCGCTTCCGCGCGCGAACTCGGCGAGCTTCTCGAAGTCACCGACGGCGATGTCCACGTTCTCGCACTTGGCTTCCACCGCCGTTCCGGCGTTGCCGGGCGCCACGTAGACACGGCTGACCGCGCTGGAACGCGCCGCGCTCCACGCGAGCGCGTGCTCGCGGCCGCCGCCGCCAACCACCAGAATGTTCATATGCGTTGGCCTCCTCGTCAGTGCCGGAAGTGACGCACGCCGGTGAACACCATGGCGATGCCGTGCTCATCGGCCGCCTGGATCACCTCGTCGTCGCGCATGGAGCCACCCGGCTGGATGATCGCCCGTATGCCTGCCCGTGCTGCGGCATCGATGCTGTCGCGAAACGGAAAAAACGCGTCGCTCGCCATGACCGAGCCAGCCACCTCGAGCCCCGCATCCTCTGCCTTCATGCCGGCGATGATGGCACTGGTTACCCGGGCCATCTGGCCCGCGCCGACCCCGATGGTCTGCCGGTGACGCGCGTAGACGATGGCATTGGACTTGACGAACCAGGCCACCTTCCAGGCAAATGCCAGATCGCTCATCTCCTCGCCGGTGGGTGCCTGCTCGGTGACCACGGTCAGTCCGGATTCGGCCCAGCAGGTCTCGTCAGCGCTCTGCACCAGCAGACCACCACCGACCCGCTTGAGCTCCAGACCCCGGCCGCGGTGGCCGAAAGGTCCCGAACGCAGCAGACGCACGTTCTTCTTGCGGCGGGCGACGGCCACGGCGTCTTCGTCCACCTCGGGCGCGATCACCACCTCCACGAACTGCCGGTCGAGGATCGACTCCAGGGTCGCCGCATCCAGCCGGCGGTTGAAGGCGATGATGCCGCCGAAGGCCGAGGTCGGATCCGTGGCGAAGGCGCGCTCATAAGCCTGGCCCGGGCTCGCCGCCTCCGCTACGCCGCACGGATTGGCGTGCTTGACGATGACACAGGCCGGATCCTCGAACACCTTCACGCACTCCAGCGCCGCGTCTGTGTCCGCCACGTTGTTGTAGGAAAGCGCCTTCCCCTGCAGCTGCTCGAGACCCGCGACCGTGCCGTCGAGATTGCCGCGCTCGGCATAGAAGGCTGCCGCCTGGTGCGGGTTCTCGCCGTAGCGCATGTCCTGGATCTTGTCGAAGGTCAGCGTCAGGCTCTCCTCGAAGGCGTCCGGCCCGGTCAGATATCCGGCGACCATGGCGTCGTACCGCGCCGTGTGGCGGAACGCCTTGGCCGCGAGCGCCCGGCGCAGCGACAGATCGCTGCCACCGCCGGCCAGTGCTTCGATCACCGCCGGATAATCACCGGGGTCCACGACGACCAGCACGTCCGCGTGGTTTTTTGCGGCCGAGCGCAGCATGGCAGGACCGCCGATGTCGATGTTCTCGATGGCGAGATCGAAGGTGCAGTCGGGCCTGGCGATGGTCTCGGCGAACGGATACAGGTTCACCACCACTAGGTCGATGGGCTCGATGCCGTGACCGCTCATCACATCATCGTCCGTGCCCCGCCGACCCAGGATCCCACCGTGCACCTTCGGATGCAGCGTCTTTACCCGGCCGTCCATCATCTCCGGGAAGCCCGTGTAGGCGGACACTTCGGTGACCGGCACCCCCGCTTCCTGAATGACTCTGAACGTGCCACCGGTGGAAAGCAGAGCGACGTTTCCGGCCGCGAGCGCCCGGGCGAGCTCGACGATCCCCTTCTTGTCGGAGACACTGAGAAGTGCGCGACGCACGGGATGCGACGTTCTTTCTGTCATGACTTTTTGTCTTCGTCTGGGTGGGGTGTGATCACGCGGCCAGCCCCGGGGTCAGGCTATCCAGATGCGCAAGCTGCGCCGGGGCGTCGGTCAACGCGTTGAACGCGGACAGCCAGGCCCGACGCCACTCGACGTCACCCATCTCATCGAGCTTTTCCACATACCACTGGATATGCTTACGCATGATCCTGGTGCCCGCGGTGCCATAGAAGACGTGCCCGGCTGCGAGATGCTCGCGCATGACGGCCAGCTTCTCGGCCAACCCGGGAGGCCCGGTCATCCCCGCAATCTGACCCGGCAGCCACGGTGCGCCGAGCGCGGCACGCCCGATCATCACCCCGTCCGCAGCCGTGTGCTTGAGCACGCGTTGTGCCCCCGCCGCATCGCAGATGTCGCCATTGGCGAAGACCGGAATGCGGACAGCGCCCTTGATGGCGGCAATGGTGTCGTACTCGACGGCGCCGTTGAATCGGCACGCCCGGGTTCGTCCGTGCACGGCAATCGCCGACACGCCCTCTCCTTCCGCAATCCGTGCGATCTCCACGCCGTTCCTCCGATCGGGCGAGGGTCCGGTGCGGATCTTGATGGTCACCGGAACCGGCACCGCCGCGGTGGCGGCGGCGATGATGCGGCGGACGAGGTCCACGTCCGCCAGGAGCGCAGACCCGGCCGCCTTCCTGCAGACCTTCTTGGCGGGGCAGCCGAAGTTGATGTCGATGACATCCGCCCCGTCACGCCAGTGACGAACGGCTGCGGCGGCGATGGTCTCCGGGTCACCCCCGGCAATCTGCACCGCCAGCGGGTGGATGCCGCGCACTGACCGCCGGCGCAGGCGCGACTTCGGCGTGTGCCACAGCCCGGGCTGGCTCGCCACCATCTCGGAGACGACGTGGCCCGCACCGTAGCGCCATGCCAGCGCACGGAACGGCACGTCCGTAACCCCCGCCATGGGGGCAAGCAGCACGTTGTTTCGGAGTTCGAAGGGGCCGATCGCGACCAATGTCGGTGTCCTGTCTGGCGGGCCCTGAAAAAAGGGCGCAATCATACCCGCGCACCCGACGAACCTGAAGCGCGGGGTCGCGCTCGCGCCCCACCGCTCAGCGGAACGACAGGGTGTAGTTCACCGCATCCCGACCCGGGTCGACGATCTCGAGCGACACGTGAATCGGTGTGTTCGGCGGCATCATCCGATCGTTGCCGAAATCCGCCGGCAGATACTCATCCGGGCTGAACCGGCGCCCGGCGACGAGCGCCCCCGTCACCGACGTGAATTTCAGCTCCAGGTCCGGAAACCGCTGCTCGAAGGGCGCCGTGTTGACGATGGTGGCGTCCACCACCAGCGCACCCGAGGTGTCCGGATGGCTGCGCACCACCAGACTGCGGGTCCGGAGCGCCTCCACCGCACGCATCTCCGGCAGCTCGCAGCCGAGCCAGCCACAGGCCAGCTCGTAGACCGGCCGGAGCTGCGGGTCCCGCGACCAGTCTGGAAGCTGCAGATAGAAGATCTGTGCGGCCAGCAGAAGCACGAAGACGACGGCCAGACCCGCCATCCACCAGCGTCTCGGCTCTGGCGCAAAGCTGATCTCCGGGCGTGCGGCTGCAGCGGCTGCCTCCGGCGACGGCTCCGATGCGGGGGCGGTCGCGGTCGGGACGGCCGTGCTGGGGGTGACCATGCTGCCGGGCGACGGCGCAATCGGCACGGCAGAGGAGATGACGTCGTTCACCATCTGATCGATGGATGCGGTGCCCCGCGCGCGCCAGCGCTCGTAGTCCGCCTCGGTATCCGCCGTGGACCGGGGTCTCACCGATGATTCGTCGTCCCACGTTTCGTCCACGGGCGTTTCGTCCGCGGATGCTTCGTCCGCGGGTTCATCGTCCGCTGATGCCGCATCTGCGTGCGCCAGCATGTCATCCCCGGCCGGTTTCCCGTCGAACGTGCCCGGCACGTTCTCCGTCGCCGACAGACTCGCTTCGACCTCGTCCGGGATCGGCTCGCCCCACTCGGACGCCGGGGCCTCGGCCTCCTCCACCTCGAGAGCGTCGGCCGCCACGATTTCCACCTCGGAGGTGGCCTGGGCGTCTTCGTAACCGCCGTACAGACGGGGTCGCTCGGGCCCCGGAACCGGCTCCGACTCAGGCCCCAACGGACCCGGATCGATGTCGCGGTCGTCGACTGCGGACAGCTCACCGGGCTCGAGCTCCGAGAGCAGCGCGTCCAGCGCCGCATCCGCTTCCGAGTCGGTGGCGAACGCGGTCTCGTCATCCAGGATCAGGTGATCGATGCCCTGGAACACCGTCAGGCATGCGCCGCAGCGGACCCGACCACCCGCCACGGCAAGCTGATTCTCGGTGACCCGGAACTGCGTGTTGCAGTTCGGGCAGCGGGTAATCAGTGGTTCGAGCTCGTCATCGACCATGGCGGGGGGATGGCTGTACGTCCGTTTACGGACCATTCTCCTGGTTGTCTTCAGCAGCGCTCGAGCGCGTACCGCGCGGATCGCCGCGCCTGGCTTCGAGCCGCGCCCAGCGGGCACCCTGCTCGTCCGCTTCGAGAACCGGCGCCTGGAAATCGAGCTCCGGATACGCCGCCATCACCTCGTCGACCTGATATTCCAGCATGCCGGAGAGGATCAGCGTACCGCCGGATCGCAGAGCCGCAGCCAGCCGGTGAGACAGCTCGATGAGCGGGTTCGCCAGAATGTTGGCGAGGACCAGATCGAAGCGACGCTCACCGAGCGCGTCCGGCAGGCCCACCTGCAGCCGCGGATGGCCTTCCGGATCAGAATCGCCGTCGAGCGCATTGTAGGCAGCGTTCTCCCGCGTTGCGAGCAACGCCTGCGGGTCGTGGTCGACGGCGAGAACGCTTGCCGCCCCGAGCTTGAGGGCGGCCAGACCCAGGATTCCGGAGCCGCAGCCGTAATCGAGCACGGTCCGGCCGGAAAGATCCGCACCGGCGAGCCAGGTCAGGCACAGGCGCGTGGTTGGGTGGCTCCCGCTGCCGAAGGCCAGTCCCGGATCGAGTCGCAGCGCCGGCTCGCCGGGGGCGCGTGCATCCCGCGGCACGAGCCACAGCCTGTCACCGAAGCAGAAGTCCACCGCATACTGCCGCCAGCGGTTCAGCCAGTCAGCGTCGTCGAGGAAACCGACATCGGCACCGGTGAAGCCGGCGGAGAGCAGTGCCTCGCGCAACGCCGGCACGTCCACGTCGAGCTCGAACAGCGCTTCGAGCGTGCAGGCCGACCACAGCGGCGTCGCCCCGGGATCCGGCTCCAGGATCGGATTCGCGCCGGCATCGCGCACGCTCACTGACAAGGGTACGAACGGATCGAGCAGCGCCTCGGCCGACTCCACCTGATCGGCGTCGAGATCGAGGGTCAGGCGCAGCCAGCCCATCTCGTCTACTCGAACCGGAAGAGCACCCGCCCGGAGCCGATGGCCTCGCCGTTCTCCACCAGGATGTGGGTCACCACGCCGGCGCGCTCGGCTTTGATCTCGTTCATCATCTTCATGCTTTCGATGATGCAGAGCACGTCACCGGCGGCCACCGACGCTCCCACCTCGACGAACGGCTCGGCCTCGGGTTCCGGGGCGCGATAGAACGTACCGGCCATGGGCGAGCGCACCTCGAAGCCTTCGCCCGCGGAGTGGGGCCGGCGGTCAGGCGCCGGGCCGAGAGCCGGCACCGGGGCCGGTGACGTCGTCACCGCCGGGGCTGGCGTGCCGGGGCTGCGTGCGATCCGGATCGTCTCCTCGCCGTCGCGCACCTCGAGCTCGGTAATGCCGGATTCCTCGACCAGCTCGATGAGCTTCTTCACCTTTCTGAGATCGACACTCACTTTCCGTCTCCCGCAATTTCCGCCGCCCGGTCCAGGGCATACTCGTAGCCCCGGGCGCCGAGACCCGTGATCACGCCCACCGCCACGTCGCTCAGATAAGAGGTCTGCCGGAATGCCTCGCGCGCGTGCACATTCGACAGGTGCACCTCGATGAAGGGGATGGCAACGCCGAGCAGGGCGTCCCTGAGCGCGATGCTGGTGTGTGTGAAGGCACCGGGATTGATGACGATGCAGCCGACCGCATCGGTTTTCGCCTGATGCACGGCGGCGACCAGCTCGTGCTCAGCATTGCTCTGCAGGAACGAGACCCGATGCCCGGCCGCGGCGGCGCGCGACTTCAGGCGCTCGTTGATGTCGTCGAGGGTGTCGTGTCCATAGATCTCAGGCTCCCGGGCACCCAGCAGATTCAGATTGGGTCCGTGCAGCACGAGCAGGTTGGCCATGCGGGCGGTCTCCACTGGTCAGATGCGCGGAGTTTGCCGGAGATATCGGCACGAAGCCAGGGTTTTGGGCCTGTTTTATAAGGAGTTAGCTGCCAGATCGCCGAATTTTTCCGGCCGGACGGTGCCCAGCACCGCCCCGAGATGGGCCGCCAGGGCCGCTGCGTCCACCTCGCCCTGAATACGCACGTCACTCATCTCTCGGCTATCTCCGTCGAAAAAGACCATACTCGGCGGCCCGAACAGCCCGTAGGCGCCCATCAACGCCTTGTCATCCGCGTCGTTCTCGGTAACGTCGGCCCGAAGCAGACGGAAAGCGGCCAGCCGGCTCTTCACGTCCGGAACGGGAAACACGCTGCGCTCCATGACCTTGCAGGAGATGCACCAGTCGGCATAAAGATCGAGCAGGGCCGGACGACCATCCCGCGCCGCGGTCGCAAGCTCCGTTTCGAGCTCTGCGAGATTGGCCACCGGATGCCAGACCAGGGGACCGTGGGCGGCGAGAGAAGCGTCCGCGGAGCGCGTCGCCGCCGTCGAGTCCGAGGCGAGGTGCTCGAGCGGTCGCAGCGGATTGTCCGCGCCGGTCGCCGCACCGATCAGCAGCATGACGCCGTAGATGAAGCCGAACGCACCGCCGGCCTTCCACAGCTGGCCCCAACCCTGGCGAGGCGAGAAATCGAGCGCGCCGAGATACACCCCGCACCCGATGGCGAGCGCGGACCAGAGGGCCAGCGTCGCCGGGCCCGGGATGACCCGCTCCAGCAGCCAGACCGCCACACCGAGCAGGGCCACGCCGAACACCGCTTTCACCGTGTTCATCCAGGCACCCGCGCGTGGCAGCAGGTGGCCACCGCTGGCGCCGATCAGCAACAGCGGCAATCCCATACCGAGACCGAGGGTCAGCAGCGCCGCGCCGCCGAGCACCGCATCGCCCGTCGTGCTGATGTAGATGAGCGCGCCGGCAAGCGGCGCCGACACACAAGGGGAGACCACCAGGCTGGACAGGCTGCCCATCACGACGACGCTGGCGTGCTTGCCACCACCCACCCGGTCGCCCAGCGCATTCAGGCGATTCTGCCAGGCGAGCGGCAGCTGCAGCTCGTAGAAACCGAACATGGACAGGGACAGGAGGACGAACACGACGGCAAACGTGACCAGGACGGCCGGAGACTGCAGCGCCGCCTGCAGGTTCAGGCTGGCGCCGAAGAGGCCCACCAGCACCCCGAGCACCGCGTAGGTCACCGCCATGCCGAGCACGTAGGACAGCGACAGCGAAAAGGCCCGCCGCCGGCTGAGATTCTCGGACTCGCCGACGATGATGCTCGACAGGATCGGCACCATTGGCAGGACGCAGGGCGTGAATGCCAGCGCCACGCCACCGACGAAGAACAGCACCAGCGCGGTCAGCAACCCGCCATCCGCGAGGCTAGCGGCGAGCGCCTGCTCTTCCGTCCGCGGCACGGTCACGCTGGCGGCCGCCGGTACCACCGCGGCGCTGGTCGCCGCACCGGGTCCGGCGCCATCTACACCAGCGGGCTGCCCCAGGGTCAACGGCACCCACTTGGTTTCGGGCGGGTAGCACAGGCCCGCGTCGGCACACCCCTGATAGCCGATGCCCACCTCGACCGGCCCGGCGCCGTGGGTCACGGGAACCCGGGCTCGCGCCTCGTGGTAGTAGACCTGGACCTCACCGAAGTAGTCGTCGACCTTCTTCTTGCCAGCCGGAATCTCGGCCTCGCCCAGAGTGACCGGTGAGTCGGGGTGTTCGGCGTCGATGCGGGTGGTGAAGTTGAAGCGGTGCCGATAAAGGTAGTACCCGTCGGCGATCTCCCAGCGCACCAGGAGCGAGCCGTCCGCGGCCGTCTCGGCCGACATGACGAAGGCCTCGTCCACGGGGAGAAACTCGGGCTCCTCCAGCGCCCAGCCGCCGGCATTACCGGTGTCCGTCCCTGCCTGATCGAGCAGGCCGGCAGCCCGCGCACCCGTGATCGGCGCGACGCTGGCCGCCAGCAGAAGTATCAAGACAGATAAACTGACGAAAACACGGCCCGCTGCCCTGTCAGGAACGTCCGACCTGCTGGTGCGCTGATCCGTTTGCGTCATCGTTCGTATCCTCATTCGGGACTACAGACCAGCCGAACCCATTGGAGTTCGCTGACCCGACCGGGCAATATAGCCGCTCTCTCTATGCTCCGCCGTGAACCCGTGCATTCTAGTGAAATCTGGCGCCAAGTACCGGCGCTGTCCACCCTGCTCTGCGCGCTGCTCCTGCTTCCAGGGGCCGGCGTCGCGCAGGACGACGGGGTGAACGCGCTCCTCGAGGCGGCGATGGCCGCCGAAGCCTCCGGGCACCTGATCTACCCGGCGAGCGGCAGCGCCATGTCTCTCTATCACGAGGTCCTGTACCGGGCACCGGACAACGCCGAGGCCATCGCCGGCCTCGGCCGCCTGGCGGAGCAGCAGCTGGAGGACGCCCAGGCGGCGCTGGATGCCGGCCAGCTGATCAAGGCGGACTCGCTGCTCTCCAAGGCCCGGATGATCTATCCGGAGTATCCGGGCATCGAGCCGGTGCGTCGGCAGCTCGCGCTGCTCGAGAACGCCGAGCGGACCCGCCGAACGCTTGACTGGCGCCTGGTGGCCGAGCGCAGTCCTCGTCTCACCCCCGAGCTCATGCAGCTGGGGCGACTTGCGAAGGCAGACGATTGTCGGGTGACCATCAGCGTCAGCAACGATGCGGAGGGCCGCTGGGTCTATCAGCAGATGAACGGGGCGGAAGGGCCCGGCCGCGTGCATGCCGCGGTGAAGATCGCCTCACCCGCGGCGGTGGACGTGCTCTGCTTCCGCGACGACCCTGGAGCGCCGACCGATGCCCATTGAGCGATACGCGCTCCTGATCGCGCTCATCTGCCTGACGGCCTGCAGTGCCGCCTCACCTCTGGCGGTCGAGGATGCGCGGGTGCGTGCCCTGATACCGGGCCAGGACAAGACCGTCGCCTACCTGAACGTGCACAACCCCGGCCGGGACGCCATCGTCCTGGTCGGCGCCGAGGCGCCCCACGCGCGCGCCATCGAGTTCCACACGACGGGCAGGGAGGGCGACGTGATGCGCATGCGCCGCCTGTCCGAGGTGGAGATACCACCCGGGGGTGACGTCCGTTTCGAGCCCGGTGGCAACCATCTGATGCTGTTCGGGGTAACATCGCTCGAAGAGCACAACGACATCCGGCTGATCTTCGCGGACGGCCGCTCGCAGGTGGTCTCCTTCCGTCGCATCGCGCCTGGCGGGCAGTGACCCCGGCATACGACCCGAGCAATCGCGTCCGGAAAGCAACCAGCCATCTCCCGGAAAAGAGGAACGACGACCCATGAACTGGAAGTTCTGGCAGAGCATCGGCAGCAATGGCAACGGCAGCCTAATCGCCCGGGCAGCAGGGGCCCTTATCGTCGCCTACATCGTGCTCAGCCTCATCCTCGGCTGGTGGTGGAGCTACGAGCCCGATCTGTTCGACGTGCAGGAGAACGCCGCGACTCACGCCCAGGTCGAGAATCAGCATCTGGTCACCGGCTACACGACCACCGCGACCCTGATCCGGCTCGCTGAGACGCTGCTGGACAAACGGGGCGGCTACCTCTCCAACGACATCTTTCCGCCCGGTGTGTGGCTCGACAACGTGCCCAACTGGGAATTCGGCGTGCTCACCCAGATCCGCGACGCGGCACGCTCCTATCGGATCGACTTCTCCCGCTCCCAGAGCCAGTCCACCGAAGACCCGGATCTTTCGGAAGCGGAGGGCAAGTTCTTCTTCGACAACGCGAGCTGGGCCCTGCCCCCGTCCGAAGGCGAGTACCGGGAGGGGATTCATCTGTTCGAGTCCTATCTCGACCGGCTGTCCGACCCGGGCAACCCCAACGCCCAGTTCTACGCCCGCGCCGACAATCTGCAGCACTGGCTGCAGGGCGTGGAGACCCGCCTCGGCAGCCTTTCCCAGCGGCTTTCTGCCAGCGTCGGCAAACGCCAGCTCAACATCGATCTCGCCGGCGACTCGGCTGCTGCCCAGGCCACCAGCGCGCCGGAGGAGCAGGACTACAAGACCCCGTGGCTGCAGATCGACGACGTGTTCTACGAGGCTCGCGGTCAGACCTGGGCCCTCATCCTGCTGCTGCGGGCCATGGAGCGCGACTTCGGCGACGTGCTGGACAAGAAGAACGCCCGGGTCAGCCTGCAGCAGATCATCCGCGAGCTCGAGCCCACGCAGGACGCCCTGTGGAGCCCCATGATCCTGAACGGCGACGGGTTCGGACTGCTGGCGAATCACTCGCTGGTGATGGCGTCGTACATCTCGCGGGCAAATGCGGCCATCATCGACCTGAGATCGCTGCTGGCGCAGGGATAGACTGCCGCTGACGTACGGATCGGATTCGGGCGGGTCTAACTCTGAGGTGATTCCGGGGAGCGGCAAGGCAGATTGGGGTTCCCGGCACGCTCGCCGCACGTCCGTGTGCTGGACTCGCTCTCGCCGGACATCCTGTCCGGCTACGGCCGCTCACCCCAATCTGCCTCGCCGCTCCCTCGGGTCAATTCCAAGAATCTCCATCTGACTTCGATTCGAGGGGCACACAATCACGTTCTTCCCGGCGCCGGCACGCGGGTGGGTGTTGAGCCACGGCTCACCGCCGAGCCGCGACCACCGCGCTCGCCCGCTTGGGAGATGAATGTCGGCGCTATCGAGTCTTGGGAGGGTGTCGAGGGGTCGGAGGGATGCGGTGGACCTTTGCGGGTGGCTTGCGGCACAAGGATGTGCCGCACGCCAGCGATCAGGGATGAACGGAATCCGGCGAAGCCGGATTCCGGAGCGTGCCCGCAAAGGTCCACCGCACCGCTTCGACCCCCGAAAACCCAGCCAAAACCCATAACCCCCGAGTTTCTTATTCCCAAGCGATCCGTTTAGAATACGCGCCGCTCATCGGGCAGGGGCTCTCCCATCCAGTTTCCATCGGCGCCGGCAGACGCGCCGGCGGACGCCAGACGCGTCCGGGACGGAGTCTTGTCCTGAGGTTCTTTCGGTCGTCAGTGGGGAATCCAATGATAGATACAACCTTGATACCGCCGATCTTCGGTATCGCTGGCCTGATCATCGCCTTCATCATCTTCGGTCTGGTACTGCGCTACGACGAGGGACCCGAGAAGATCAGGAAGATCGCCGACGCCATCCACAGCGGCGCCATGGTCTTCATGCGGCGTGAATACACCATGCTGGCGATGTTCGCCGGCGTGCTGCTGGTCGTCCTCTACATCGCGCTCGGCGAAAAGACCGCCATCGCCTTCCTGGTCGGCGCTCTGTCCTCCGCCATCGCCGGCTGGATCGGCATGTACACAGCCACCAAGGCGAACGTGAGAACCACCACCGCTGCACACGAGGATGGTCCGGCGGCGGCCCTGTCCGTCGCGTTCTTCGGCGGCTCCATCATGGGCCTCACGGTGGCATCCATGGGTCTGCTGGGCCTCGGCACTCTCTACTATTTCTTCGGCGGTGACCCGGAGACGGCGCACAACATCCACGGCTTCGGCATGGGCGCGTCGGTCGTCGCCCTGTTCTCCCGGGTCGGTGGCGGCATCTACACCAAGAGCGCGGACGTGGGCGCCGACCTGGTGGGCAAGGTGGAAGCGGGCATCCCCGAGGACGACCCGCGTAACCCCGGCGTGATCGCCGACAACGTCGGCGACAACGTGGGCGACGTGGCCGGCATGGGCTCGGACATCTTCGAAAGCTACTGCGGCGCCATGATCGCGACCATCGCCATCGCGTCCACCCTCGGCATGGCCTACCTCACCGACCTCGCGCCCGGCATGCAGGAAGCCGGCGCGCGCGCCGCGCTGATGAGTCTGCCCCTGATGCTCGCCTCGACGGGCCTGGTCTGCGCACTGATCGGCATCGGTATCGTGCGGGCCATGTCCGCCCAGAAGCCGGCCGTGGCTCTGCGCTTCGGGACCATCGGCTCCCCGGCCCTGTTCATCCTGGCAGCCTGGTTCGTGGTCGGCAACATGGGTCTCGACACGGCCATCTGGTGGTCCGTGCTCTCAGGCTCGGTCGGCGGCATCATCATCGGTCTGGTCACCGAGTACTACACCTCGTCCAGACCCATCGTGAAAATCGCAGAGGCAGGCCAGACCGGTTCCGCAACCGTCATGATCACCGGCCTGGCCGTGGGCATGCAGTCCGTGGCCATTCCCGTGCTCGCCATCTGCGGCATCATCTTCGTCTCCACCCACCTCGCCGGGCTTTACGGGGTCGGCATTGCCGCGCTCGGCATGCTGGCGACGGTCGGCTTCACCATGGCCATCGATGCCTACGGGCCCGTGGCGGACAATGCCGGCGGTATCGCCGAGATGGGCGGCCTGGGCGCCAACACCCGCAAGATCACCGACTCGCTGGACGAGCTCGGCAATACCACCGCGGCCATCGGCAAAGGCTTCGCGATCGGCGCCGCCGCTCTGGCCGCACTGGCGATCATCGCGGCATACGTGGAGACCATCCATCACCACGACCCGACCTTCACGCTGCACCTCGACAATCCGGATGTGCTGATCGGGCTCTTCATCGGCGGGCTGATCCCCTTCCTGATCGCGTCCATCACCATGACGGCCGTGGGCGACGCCGCCATGGACATGATCCAGGAGATCCGCCGTCAGTTCCGGGAGATTCCCGGTCTGCTCGAAGGCACCGCGGAGCCCGACACGGAGAAGTGCGTGGATATCGCCACCTCGGCCGCGCTCCGGCGCATGCTGCTGCCCGGCACCATTGCCGTGCTGGTGCCGCCCATCGTCGGCTTCGGCCTCGGTCCGGCAGCCCTCGGCGGCGCCCTGGGCGGTGGTCTGCTCGGCTGCGTGCTGCTTGCGTTGACCATGGCCAACGCCGGCGGCGCCTGGGACAACGCCAAGAAGTACGTGGAGAAGGGCAACCTCGGTGGCAAGGGGTCCGACGTGCATGCGGCCGCCGTGGTGGGCGATACGGTAGGTGATCCCTTCAAGGACACCTCCGGCCCGAGCATGAACATCCTGATCAACGTGATGGCGATCGTGAGCCTGGTGATCGCGCCCCTGCTGGTGTAAGCAGCAGGCGTGCTGGTGTAAGCAGCAGGCGTGCTGGTTTAAGCAGCAGGCGTGCTGGGGCGTGCTCGTGTGAGCAGGGGAGCAATGACACGTGATCGCGCGTCACTCGCGCCGTCCATCTGAGCGACAGCGTTGGAAGGGAGCCGCAAGGCTCCCTTCTGCTTTC
>JASFLG010000030.1:0-16305 GCA_050118205.1 Pseudomonadales bacterium | reverse complement strand
CACCCCCTGCAGCTCGTCCCGGGAGAGCAGCTCCACGGTACCTTCGTTGACACCGATTACCGCGTCGTCGGGACCGAACCCGGCGGCGAAGGCGTTGATGCTGGGCTCCGGGATCAGGTACACGGGTGGCACCGGGATGCCGGAGGCGATGGCCATCTCCTCCACGACGTTCAGCAGCCGCCGGGTGCTGCCCTGTGTGGTGTCGTAGGTGAGCAGGCGTCCGCCGAGGGACTCTGCCACGGTGCGGCCGCCGCCCCGTACCATGAGGTACTTGTAGAGGCTCGCCACCGACACCACGCCGATCACGCCGATGCTGATGAACACCCAGGCGTCGGTCGGCAGGGCGGTCAGCAGCCCGGTGAGGTTCATGTTCTCGGGACGGGCATAGTGGCTGGTCCATACGTAGACCACCGCGACCAGCAGGTTGGTGAGCAGAATCAGGCTCAGCACGGCGGCACCGAAGAGCAGTGCAAGACGCAGGGTCTTCCTGCGTGCGTCGTCCTGGGCCTGAAAGAAGTTCACGCCGGGGCTTCCCCGTCAGGGGGACGATCAGTTGAACGAGACGCTGGGTGCGGCCTGAATGGCTTCCCGGTCCTCGAACTCCAGGAGCTCCGCATCCTCCGAGTGGCCGAAGAAGCTGGCGAACAGCACCGGCGGGAAGGACTGCCGGTAGGTGTTGTACTCGGTGACCTGATCGTTGTACGCCTGTCGCGAGAAGGCCACCTTGTTCTCCGTGCTGGTCAGCTCCTCGGACAGCTGCATCATGTTCTGATTCGCTTTCAGGTCCGGATAGGCTTCCATCACCACGTTCAGGCGACCGAGGGCGCCGCCCAGAACACCCTCCGCGCTGGACAGCTGCTTGATGGCGTCGGCATTGGTCGGGTCGGCGGCAGCCGCCTGCAGGCCGGCCAGTGCCTGATTGCGGGCGGCGATCACCGCTTCCAGCGTCTCGCGCTCGTGGCTCATGTAGGCCTTGGCGGTCTCCACCAGATTCGGGATCAGGTCGTAGCGCCGCTTGAGCTGCACCTCGATCTGAGAAAAGGCGTTCTTGAAGCGGTTTCTGAGCGTGACCAGCCGGTTGTAGATGCTGACCAGCCAGAAGGCCAGCGCGGCTACGACGACGAGTACGATGATGGTTTCCATGACTGTTTTGTTCCCTGCAGGCGTTGAACGATGGACTTCCTGTGCGCCCCCGGAGTTTAACGCAAGTAAATCAACGCCCTACAGACCATCTGACGAAGGGGATCACAGATTGACGGTCAGTCCGGCAGACCGAGCACGCGCTTGGCGATCACGTTGAGCTGCACTTCGCTCGTGCCGCCTTCGATGGAGTTTGCCTTCGAGCGCAGCCACTGGCGGGTGGTGCCGAGCTCGCGATCGTCGAAGGCGCTCCCTTCCCAGCCGAGGCTCTGACTGCCCATCACGTCGAGCAGCAGCTCGTATTTGCGTTTGTTCTGCTCGGTGCCGTAGTACTTGAAGATACTCGCCAGGTTGCCGTCTGCGCGTCCGCTCTTGGCCTCCTCGCCGGCGCGCTGCAGCGTGAACTGGAAGGCCCGATCGTTCATGCGATGGTCGGCGATGTGATCGCGCAGCGCTGGGTCGGCGATGCGCCCGTCTTTCTCGCCGAGGTAGAGCTTGGCCACCTCCTCGAGCTTACGCCCGGAGCCGCCGAGCGCAGAGATGCCGCCGATCCCCGAGATCATCTGGCGCTCGTGCTGCAGCAGACGCTTGGCGATGGTCCATCCCTTGTTGAGCTCGCCGACCAGCTGATCCTTCGGGACCCTGACGTTGTCGAAGAACGTCTGGCAGAACGGGGACGCCCCGCTGATGAGTCGGATCGGGGACGTGGACACGCCCTCGGAGGCCATATCGAAGAGCAGAAAGCTGATGCCTTCGTGCTTGGGCGCGGCGGGATCCGTGCGCACCAGGCAGAAGATCCAGTCGGCCTGGTCCGCGTAGGACGTCCAGATCTTCGAGCCGTTCACCAGATAGTAGTCGCCCTTGTCCTCCGCCTTGGTCTGCAGGCCGGCCAGATCGGAGCCGTAGCCGGGTTCCGAATAGCCCTGGCACCAGCGGATCTCGCCGCGGCAGATGGGCGGCAGGTACTCGAGCTTCTGCTCGTGGGAGGCGAACTCCAGCAGCGCGGGTCCCAGCATCCAGATGCCGAAGCTCTGCAGGGGCGGACGGGCGTTGATGCGTCTGAGCTCGCCTTCGAGGATCCGGTTCTCGTCGGCAGACAGACCGCCACCGCCGTACTCGGTAGGCCAGGTGGGGCAGGTCCATCCCTTCCCGGCCATCCGCTCGAGCCAGACCCTGGAGTCGGGATTGACGAAAGTCTCCCGGCGACCGCCCCAGACGGTCTCCTCTTCCGGCATGGGCGTGCGCATGGACGCGGGGCAGTTGGCCTCGAGCCAGTCACGTACCTCGGTCTGGAATCGGGCGAGATCCGTCATGGGTCGATCCTCTTTCTTCCGCCATCGAGTGAGCGCGAATTCTAAAGTACTTTGGCGGCCGCTGTCGGCGGCCGGAGCGGAGCTTGGTCGGGATCGAGGCCGCACGTATAGTGCTTCGTTTCGTTGTCTTTTTGTTGGGGAGATGCCGATGCCGGATGTCGACAGCCGCGTGTTCAGGGACACCATGGGCCATTTCTGCACCGGGGTGGTGGCCGTGACCGCCTGTCTGGACGGCACGCCGGTGGGGTTTGCCGCCCAGTCCTTCGTCTCCCTATCGCTCACCCCGCCCCTGGTGGCGTTCTGCCCGGCGAAGACCAGCACGAGCTGGCCGAAGATCCGCGAGGCCGGTCACTTCTGCATCAACATGCTGGCGGCCGATCAGCAATCCATATGCGATGCCCTTGCCCGCTCGGGCGGCGACAAGTTCGCGGACCTGTCCTGGGCCCCTGGCATCGCAACCGGGGCGCCGGTGCTCGCCCAGGTTCTGGCCAGCGTGGAGTGCTCGCTCGAGGCCGAGCACGATGCCGGCGACCACACCATCGTCGTGGGCCGGGTGCAGGCTCTGGAGGTGCAGGCGGACCGCACCCAGGGGCCGCTGCTCTTCTACCGGGGCGGCTACGGCAGTTTCGCGGGTAGCTGAAGCGTCGGATTGACCCGGTCTGCGAGCTGACCGCGCCGGGCTGTCAGACAAGATGTAAGTTTTTTCTGTCGAATGTAAGAACAATGTAGATTTCGGCAGTCTGCCTCCCTACACTTCGCCCTATCGCTGCCTGGGAATTTTTTCCATCTCTCAGACGGGCAGATCGTTAAGACGTTCACGCTAATGTAAGTGGTTTGTGCCTACACTCGCGGCAGACCAAGTTGTCCTCCACGCGTGCTGGAGGTTGGGATAATCAATGAAGTTGCGCTTTCTTTCCGTGCTCCTGGTGGTGTTCGCCATGGGCTTCCATGCCAACGCCTGGGCCGGTAAACCATTACACGCCGGAGGGCCCAAGACCTCCAGCACTGGCTCCGGTGGATCCACCACCAGCCTGCAGCTGAGCTTCCAGGCATCCGCTACCCAGGTCGATTACGGGCAGTCCGTGGACCTCTACTGGGCCTCCATGGAGAGCCAGTCCTGTGACGCCAGCGGCGATTGGAGCGGGCGCAAGGACATTACCGGCTCCGAGACGATTCGCTCGATCACCGCTGACAGCTCGTTCACGCTCACCTGCAAGCTGAAGAAATACTCGGTCGCGCAGACCGTCCGGGTCGCCGTGAATCCGGATTCGGCCCCGGCTCCCGCACCAAGCGTCAATCTCACTTCCAGCGCGACGACAGTGGACATGGACGGCACCGCGACGCTGAGCTGGAACGCATCCAATGCCACGGTCTGTCACGCCAGCGGGGCGTGGAGCGGGGACCTTGGTGTCTCAGGGAGCAAGCTGGTCGGGCCGATCTCGACTAAGTCGACATACTCCCTGACCTGCGATGGCGACGGCGGATCGGCGTCGGACAGCGTGGTCGTCGACGTGCTCGCGCCGGCGCCGGATCCGAAGCCTACGGTCACCCTGAGCGCCAGCGACACCGTGGTGCCTTACGACGGCTCCTCGACCCTGACCTGGAGTTCCCAGGACGCCAGCCGCTGCTACGCGGGCGGCGCCTGGAGCGGGGACCTGTCTTTCCAGGGCTCCCAGGTCGTGGGACCGCTGACGGCGTCGAACACCTATTCCGTCACCTGTGACAACGCCAGCGGCTCGAGCTACGCCGCCGTGTCCATTCAGATCCAGGACAGCACGCCGGTGGACGTCTCCTCTCCCGGATACATTGGGGATGGGCGTCTGGATGCCATCGTCCAGTCGATCCGCGACGATTACGGGCTGCCGGGCCTCGCCGTGGTGATCACGCGCAATGGCCAGGTTGCGGAGGCCTCCGCGGCCGGCGTGCGCGTGCTCGGTGGTAAGGATGCCGTCACCCTGCAGGATCAGTGGCACCTCGGGTCGCTGAGCAAGGCGGTCACCGGCACGCTGATCGGCATTTTCGTCGAGAAAGGCGTGCTCAGTTGGAATACCCGGGTGAAGGACGTCTGGCCCGGAATGTCGATGCAGGCGCAGTATGCGAACGCGACGCTGGCGGATCTGCTGTCGCACGCGTCGGGTCTGCCATCCAACGTGTGGAGCGTTCCGTCCATGAGCAGCGGCAAGCTCTCCGATGGCAACAGCTACTCCCTGCCGGAGCGGCGCATGTTCTGGACCCAGGACCTGCTCGCGATCGCGCCGGAAGCGTCGCTTGGAAGCTTCCACTACAGCAACGGCGGGTACATCGTCGCGGCGGCGATGCTGGAGACACTGACGGGCGACTCCTGGGAGAACCTGGTCAAGCGATACGTCCTGGACCCGCTGGGTATGGCCGGTACCGGATTTGGCGCGCCGCAGGGCAACGAACCCTGGGGCCACAAGGATTCCGGTGGCAGCCTGGTGCCGGTCGACCCGACCAGCTCCGGTGCGGACAACGTGCTGGCCATGGCCCCGGCGGGCGGAATCCACACCACCCTGAACGACTACGCCGCGTTCATGCTCGCCCATCTCGAGGGTGCGCACGGCTACTCGAACATCGTGTCAGCGTCGACCTACCAGTTCCTGCACACCTTGCGCACGGGCTCCTATGGCATCGGCTGGTACGTGTGGTCCAACGGCACCCTCTCGCATACCGGCATGAACGGTAAGTGGCGCGCCCGGGTCCGGGTGATCCCTGGCGAGGATGCGGGCCTGCTCGTGGCGACCAACGCGGACAATACCCCAGCGGCCGACGGTACCACCAAGCTGCTGGAGCTGGTGGCCTCCAGGGTGGCGAACACGCCTTGATGCACAACGCTGGGTGTGCGTTACGGTGGCGATGGGAGGCCCAGTCGACTGGTCAACTCAACCCCGCAACCGGCAGCGCCACCCCATGGATGGGATCAGCCGCATCCGAGGCGAGAAAGCCGACCACTCGAGCCATGGCCTCCGGCGTCACCCACTTGGAAAAGTCGGCATCCGGCATGTCCGCCCGGTTGCGCTCCGTATCGATCACGCTTGGCAGGATGCAGTTGACGTTGATGCCCTGGCCCTTGAGCTCGTCCGCCATCGCCTCGGTCAGCCGGATCACCACGCTCTTCGAGGCGCTGTAGGCGCCCATCTGGCCCACACCGTGCTGACCGGGCCCCGCACCGATGTTGACGATCTTTCCGGCTCCTTGCTCGAGCATGACCGGCACCACGGCCCTGGCCATGTTGAGCACGGAGCGGGCGTTGAGCCCCATCAGGAAATCCCATGTCTCGTCGCTGGTCTCGTGCACCGGCTCGCCCATGGCGAAGCCACCGGCGATGTTGGCCAGCACGTGGATGGGTCCGAGCTCCTTGTAGACGGCGTCGACCGCCGCCTGACAGGCGGCGGGGTCGGTAAGGTCCGGGGTGGCGCTGTAATGGTCGTTGGAGAGCTTGACCACGTCGAGCTGGGCCGGCTTCGCGCCGCGCTCGGCGAAGTAATCGACCACCGCGCGCCCCAGCGCGCCAGCGGCACCCGTGACCAGGACCACCTTGCCATCGAACTCGCTCATTGCCTCCTCCCCGGCCTCAGGCCGTTTCTGCCAGCGCCTCGAGCGCCTCCCAGTGCAGGTCGCCGAACTGGCCGTTGGGATTCACCGGCTGCACACACACATGGGTGGCGCCGGCATCGAAGTGGGCCTGGACGCGCGCCTGAATCGCTTTCAGATCGCCCCAGGCGAAGGTCGCGTCGATGAACCGGTCGCTGCCGCCGTTCTCGAAGTCGGCCTCGGTGAGCCCCATGCGCAGCCAGTTGTTCCGGTAGTTCGGCAGGCCCGTGTAGATGGAAGCTACCGGCCGGGCAAGGTCGCGCGCTTTCGCGGGATCCGTCTCCAGGACGATCTTCTGCTCCACGCACAGCAGCTTGTCGGGGCCGAGAATCTCCCGGGCCATGGCCGTGTGATCGGGCGACACGAAGTAGGGGTGCGCGCCGTCGGTGGCCTCGCGGGCCAGCTCCAGCATCTTCGGGCCGAGTGCGGCGATCACCGTGGTCGGGGTCTCTGTCGGCGGGATGCCCTGATAAGGCGCGCTGGCCATTCCAGCCAGATACTTGCGCATGGTGGCCACGGGCGGTCCGTACGCCAGCCCGCGCACGCCTTCCACCAGCGGCTTGTGCGAAACCCCCAGGCCGAGCAGGAAGCGGCCGCGGGACTGCTCGTTCAGCGCGTTCTGGGCGGCCAGGGTCACCCCCGGCTCCCGGTGGTAGATGTTGGCGATGCCGGTGGCGACGTTGAGCTTCTCGGTGTTGGCGAGCAGCCAGCTGGCGTGCACGAACGGGTGACGACCCACGGTCTCCGGAATCCACAGCGTGCCGTAACCCAGCGACTCGATGCGTTTTGCGGCGTCGGCCGCCGCGGGTGCGGGCAGGCCGTCCAGGAAATACCACACACCCAGCTTACCTGTTTCCATGTTCCTCTCCTTGATTGGGCAAACGATCTCCGCGGTGGGCCGCCTGCGCTCACCGGTCGATGAATGCGGTTAGCGGCCGGTGAAATTGCCGGGTCGCCGCTCGGCCACGGCGCGGATTCCTTCCTGCGCATCGGCGGTCGCCCGCAGGCGCTGTTGCTCGGCGAGCTCGTGCTCGGTGGCGCGGGCGACCTCCTCGGCGAGGTTGCCGCGCAGGGTCGCGCGAACCGACGCCACCGCGAGCGGCGCGTTCTCCGCGATCTCGCGGGCCAGGCCCAGAGCGGTGTCGCGCAGGTTCGCCCCGTCGACGACCATGTCGACCAGACCCATGGCCAGCGCTTCCTCGCCGGTGACGCGACGCCCGGTGAGCAGCATGAGTGCTGCCTGCTGCTCGCCGATCAGGCGCGGCAGCGTCACCGAGAGGCCGAAGCCCTGATGAATACCGAGCTTCACGAAGTTGGCACCGAATCGCGCCTCGGGTGCTGCGACCCGAAAGTCCGGGACCAGGGCGAGACCCAGTCCGCCGCCGATGGCCGCGCCCTGAATGGCGCCAACGACCGGCGTGGCGTTGGCGAACAGGCGCGCCGCCTCCCGGTAGAGAATTCCAGTGGTGTTTCGAAAGCCTTCCTCGGTAAAATCGCCGCTTCCGGAATCGTCGTCCTGCCCAGTGCCGAAATTCGCCCCGGCACAGAAGTGCTTACCCTGCGATGCCAGAAGGATCGCACGGCAGTCCGGGTTCTCGTCTGCCGCATCGAACGCATCAGCGATCTGCCGGATCAGGCTGTGATCGAAGAAGTTGGCAGGAGGCCGCTGGATCTCCACGGTGGTCACGTAGTCCGCGTGCGTCACGGCGATATCGGTGTAAGTCGTCATCTGGCGTCCCCGTCCGTCGTGGCGGGCGTCCGGGAGCCCGCGCTGCAAAGAGCCGGGAATACTAGCAGGGAGCGTGAGGTTTACACACCACGGTGGACCAGGAATCCGATACAGGACGTGCCTCGCCCGGAGGCGGCCTCGCGCAGAGACAGGGCCCCGTTGAAAGAGCGGGCATGCAGCCGACCCTGATGCCGGAAGACGGGGACGGTGCCGACAACCCGAGCGCCGGGGAGCGGCTGCCGAGCCTCGATGACGAGAGCCGGGCCGAGGCGGAGCGTTCGCTGGCGGGCGGGCAACCGGCCGGCGGCGAACGGCCGGGCATCTGGCAGCTGGCCTTTCCCTCCATCCTCGGCAACCTGTCGTTCACCCTGGTCGGCATGGTGCAGACCAAGTTCATCGGCGAGCTGGGTCCGCAGGCGCTGGCAGCCGTGGGGGCCGGGCAGCGCGTGATGTTCGCCATGCAGGCCGTGCTCATGGCGATCAGTGTCGGTACCACGGCGCTGGTGGCCCGGGCGTGGGGGGCAGGCGACTATCGGGAGGCGAGCCGGGTCACCATGGCTTCGCTGGTGCTGGCCGCTTTCCTGTCGCTCGGCGTAACCGTCGTCGGGCTCGTCTTTGCGCCGAGCATCGCCGGCGTCTTCGGTCTGGACCCCCACACCCTCGCCATGGCCGCGGAGAACATCCGCTGGCTGTGCGTGTTCAATATGGGCTTCGCGGTCAACTTCATACTCGGGGCCGCGCTCAGGGCATCGGGCGACGCCTGGTCGCCGCTCTGGATCAGCGGCGGCGTCAACGTGGTCAACGTGCCGCTCCTGTACCTTTTCGTGTTCGGTGCCTGGGGATTTCCGCAGATGGGTGTGGCCGGCGCCGCGGTGGCAACGGGTCTCTCCTTCAGCCTGGGTGCGCTGGTGCTGGTCGGGCTCTGGATCCAGCAGAAGTTCCGTGTCAAGCACGTGGGCGGCGGCTGGTGGCGACGGGATCGGTTGAAGCGGCTGCTGGACATCGGTTACCCCGCTGCCGTGGAGCAGGGCGTGTTTCAGCTCGGTTTTTTCGCGTTCCTCATGGTGATCGGCAACTTCTACGGCACGGAAGCGTTTGCTGCCTACAACATCGGCGTCAACGTGCTGCAGATCTGCATGACGGTGGGCTTCGGCTTCTCCATCGCCGGCTCCACCCTGGTCGGCCAGCATCTTGGCGCCGGAGATCACGATGGCGCCGCCCGGAGCGGCTGGCGGTCGATGTGGATGGCCATGATCGCGATGGGGGCGTTGGGCGCCGTCATCATGTATTACGCCGAGCCGCTGGCCCGCTTCTTCATCGGCGAAGACCAGGTCACCGTGCAGCGGACGGTGGAGTTCATCTACGTGCTCGGTGCCATGATGCCGCTGCTTGCCGTGGACTTCTCCATCGGCGGCAGCCTGCGCGGCGCCGGCGACACCCGCTTTCCGCTGCTCGCCACCATGTTCAGCCTGATCGGCATGCGCTGCGGCCTGGCAGCACTGGCCACCTACATGGGGTTGCCGGTGGTGTGGGTGTACGCTGCTCTGGTGGGCGACTACCTGGTCAAGGCCAGCATGCTCATCTGGCGTTTCCGGCGAGGACGCTGGAAGACCATCGTGCCCACCGAGGAACTGCACCTGAACACCGCCTGAGGACGTCGGTCGCATGCCGGAGCTGCCGGATCTCACCGTGTACCTGGAACGCATCGAGGAACGCGTGCTCGGCGAACGGCTGACCGCGATACGGCTGGCGAGCCCGTTTCTGCTGCGCACCGTGCAGCCATCCGTGGACGAGGTGAGCGGACGGCGTCTGGTCGGTAGCCGTCGCCTCGCCAAGCAGCTGGTGCTCTGCCTGGAGGACGACTACTTCCTGGTGCTGCACCTCATGATCTCGGGACGCCTGCAGTGGATGGCTCCCGAAGGCAGGATCCCGAAACGGAACGGCCTCGCGGCATTCGACTTCGAGTCGGGCAGCCTGCTCTTCACGGAAGCGAGCAAGAAGAAGCGCGCGTCGCTGAAGCTGGTGCACGGACAGACCGACCTGGACGCGCTCGACCCCGGCGGGCTCGAGGTGCTGGAGATCGACCTGGCCGCCTTCCGCGAGCGGCTGCTGGCCAGCAACCATACGCTCAAGCGGGCACTCACGGACCAGCACGTGTTCGCCGGTATCGGTAACGCCTACTCGGACGAGATCCTGCTGCGGGCGGGGCTTTCCCCGTTCAAGCGGGCGGCGAACCTGGGCGATGCGGAGATGGCCGGACTGTTCGAGGCCTGCCGCGACGTGCTCGGTGAGTGGACCGAGCGCCTGCGCGAGCAGAGCGCCGGACGCTGGCCGACCCGGGTGACGGCCTTTCACCCGGAGATGGCCGTGCATGGCAAGTACCGGGAGCCCTGCCCCGTGTGCGGCTCGCCCGTGCAGCGGATTGTCTATGCGGAGAACGAGGCCAACTATTGCGCGCGCTGCCAGACCGGCGGCCGGCTGCTCGCGGACCGGTCGCTGTCGCGCCTGCTGAAGGACAACTGGCCGAAACGGCTCGAAGACCTGGAGTGAGTGCTCACTCGCTCCCCGGGGCCCGTTGCGTGCGGCGAACGCCCGTGGAGGAGAGGGGATTCTCGAATCGCTCGCGGGCCACGCCCGTGGTGCGTTCTGTCAGCACCGACGGCAGCGCGTCCAGCACGTCGTTCAGCACCAGGAAGCGGCCGTCGATCTCCCGTCCGAACGCCAGGAATCGGGCGTCGTACTCGACGAGCTCGGCAAGGGCTTCGTCGCGCGTGCGCTCGTTCCCGTAGTAGCGGGATTCGGCGATTCGCAGCAGCGTATCCAGACCCACGACGAAGGTAGCGGACGGAAACCGGCGCGCCTTCTCGACGAAGGTAGGCAGGCGCGTCAACCAGACCGGGCGGTCGAACTGAGCAATGCGAGCCTCGATCTCCCGGTAGTCGAGAAAGGGTTTGTCCACGTTGGCAATGGACAGCTCGTACGCCCCTTCGAGTCCGGTCTGGGCCTCCGCGATGGCCAGCATCTGCCTGTGCGCCTCGTGGAGCGGATTGAAGGCGCCGGGAAACAGCAGGTCGCCGGCATGTGGTTCGGTGCACACGGCGAGCTCGTCGCCGAGCACCAGCGCCTGCCACGCGGGGTTGCCCGCGGTGTGCTCGATCTTCACCTGGCCGTCGATGCCGTCCACGCCGAGGGCCCGGCCGAGCTTCGCCCACAGCGCCTCGACGAGCGCGCTTTCTTCCGCGTCGCGCGTGCCGGCGAACGACCAGAATGCGGTGTACGTGTCCGTGGCGGTCTGAATCGCGGCGTGGGCCCGGTGCTCGCCCCGTTTGTCCCGGTCGGTAGCCAGACTGGCCGTGCAGGCGAAGCCGAAGGGGGCCGTCGCGCCGAGATGGCGGGCCTGCTGGAAGGCAGCCATGGCCAGGGCCCGGGCGGTCGCCTCGGAGCAGGCCTGTTCCGGCGTCCTGCCGAGGAGTTCCGCCATGGCGGCGGCGGCGTAGGGAATCCGCACGTCCAGCACCGTGCGTGACGCTCCCGGGGTGCCGAGCATCTCCGCGATCAGCGACGCCCCGCCGCCCGCCAGGTAGAACACGCCCTGCCAGGGCGCGTCGTGCAGGTGCCTGGCTCGCTTGCTCATGGTCGGCCCCGAGTCAGTCGGCGAGGAATTCCCGGACCAGGTCCAGGAACACCTCGAGCTGGTCGTGGTGCACCCAGTGGCCCGCGCCCTCGACGTTGGCGACCGAGGCATCCTTGAAGTGCGCGGCGCGACCGTCCGTGGCCGGGTCGGATGCCCAGGACTCCGTGCCGCGCACCAGCAGGGTCGGACAGGTAATGCGGCTCCAGAGCTCGTACTGCGCTTCGAACGGCAGCCCGATGGGGGAGAAGTTGCGCACGTAGTTGTCGAACTTCCAGCTGTACGTGCCATCCTCGTTCTGGTTGCTGCCGTGGATGGTCAGGTGCCGGGCCTGCTCCTCGGTGAGGTGCGGATTCTCGGTCTGCATGCGCTCGTAGGCTTCCTCCAGACTGACGTAGCGCCGCGGGATGCGCCCCGAGGAGGCACGCACATCTTCGATCCATCCGTGCAGGCGCTGCGCTATGGGCACATCGATCCGCTCGCGGACGATCTGTGGCGGTGGTCCCATGCCTTCGATCGCCACCAGTCTGGAGACCGTGTCCGGGTACAGACCGGCGTAGGTCAGCGCAATGGAGCCGCCCAGGGAATGGCTGATGATGGTGACCGGGGTCATCTTCTTCTGGTGCAGCAGCTGGGCAATGTCGTAGACGTAGTCCACCTGGTTGTAGTTGCCGCCGATCATCCACTGGGAATCACCGTGGCCGCGCAGGTCCGGCGCGATGATGTGGTAGTCGTTGCGCAGCGCCTCGGCCACCCAGTCCCAGTTGCGGCAGTGATCTCTGCCCCCGTGCACGAGCAGCATGGGTGGCGCTTCCTCGTTGCCCCAGTCCACGTAGTGCAGCCGGAGTCGCTGCGAGAAATAGGTGTGAGAGGTGGGACCTTGCATGAACCGGGTCGCTCCTGGGCGATCTTATTGTGCAGTGCACATTATAGCGGTTTGGCGATCGGACGGAGCCGGGCGCCGGTCTCGTAGCTTCTCAGCTCCCCGCGGATCACGGGGGAGAGCAGATACAGACCGAGCAGGTTCGGGATCGCCACCACGAACACCAGCGCATCGGAGAGGTCCACCACGGCGCCGAGCTCGACGCTCGCCCCGATCACGACGAAGACCAGGAAGAACGTCTTGAAGCCGAGATCGGCCCAGCGGTGATGGCCCACCAGATAGGTGAACGCCTTCAGGCCGTAATACGACCAGGTGATCATCGTCGAGAAGGCGAACAGGATGGCGGCGATCGAAAGAGGCACCGGTGTCCACGGCAGCACGCTCGCGAATGCCCGGGTGGTGAGCTCGATACCGCTCACCCCGGCGCCCGCCAGGGTCGGCTCGTAGACCGTGGTAATGATCACCAGGGCGGTCATGGTGCAGATCACCACCGTATCGATGAAGGGCTCCAGCAGCGCGACGTAGCCCTCGCGTACCGGGTAGTGGGTGCGTGCCGTGGCGTGGGCGATGGCGGCGGAGCCGAGACCCGCCTCGTTGGAGAACACGGCGCGGCGGAAGCCGATGATCAGCGCGCCGATGATGCCGCCGGCTACCCCCTCCGGGGTGAACGCACCGCGCCAGATGGCGAGCACGGCATCGGGCAGAGCGGTGTAGTTGAAGCCGAGGATCAGCAGCGCCGTGAACACGTAGAGCAACGCCATGCCCGGCACCAGCCTGGCGGTGGTGCGGGCGATGGAGCGGATGCCGCCGATGATCACCAGCGCCACGGCGGCGGCGAGGGCCAGGCCGACCAGCCAGGCGCGCCCGGCCAGCGGGCTCCCGTCCGCGCCGGTCACGTTGATCAGGATCGCAGCGGCCTGGTTCGACTGGAACATGTTGCCGATCCCGAGACAGCCGATGACCATGGCGGCGGCGTAGAAGATCCCGAGACCCCTGCCGATTCGCGGCAGGTTGCGCGCCTTGAGACCCTCGGCCAGGTAGTACATGGGCCCGCCGGACACCGAGCCGTCCTCGTGATGGACTCGATACTTCAGCCCCAGGGTGCACTCGGCGAATTTGGTGGACATGCCGAGAAAGCCCGCGACGATCAGCCAGAAGGTGGCACCGGGCCCGCCCATGGAGATGGCGACCGCGACCCCGGCGATATTGCCGATGCCGACCGTGCCGGACACGGCGGCGGTGAGCGCCTGAAAGTGGGTGATCTCGCCCGGGTCCTCATGATGGTCGTAACGGCCGCGCACGAGCTCCACGGCGTGGCGGAAGCCGCGGAGGTTGATGAAACGCAGATAGATGGTGAAGAACAGGCCGCCGCCGATCAGCCAGGCGACGATCAGGGGCAGCTTCGCATCGCCAAGCGGCACCGCGAAGAAGATGAACGCGGCGACCGCGTCGGCCAGGGGCCGCATGGCCTGGTCGATGATCTGATCCATGGGAGGCGACTGTTGTTCTTGTCAGTAGCCTGGGATCATAGAGCATTCGTCCTCGCTGTTCCGGATACGGAGACCCGCCCTTGCTCAAGAGCCTGCACGTCACTCTCGCCTATCTCACCGCGGTAGGGTTCGTCCTGCGCGGGCTCTGGTCCATCACCGACTCGCCCCTGAGAAGGGAGCGGTGGGTCCGGGTAGCCCCCCACCTGGTCGACACGCTCCTGCTCGCGCTCGGCGTGACCCTCGCGTTCCGAATCGGGGCGTCCCTGGCGGATCCGTGGCTCGCCGCGAAGATGTCGGCGCTCCTCGGCTACATCGGCTTCGGCGTGCTGGCCATGCGCGGACCGACCCGCTCGTGGAAGACGGCCGGCTTCGTCGCCGCCCTGGGTTTTCTGGCGTACCTTTTCGCGGTTGCCTACACGCGCTCGCCCTGGCCCCTCGCCGCCGCCTGAAAGACAACGGCGGTCTCCACCACGAATCCGAGCAGCAGGATCACCGACGCGCTGATGTGGTTCAGCCAGCCGAGATGGGCGCAGAGCAGCGCGCTCAGATAGATGCTCATCACGCGGAGCAGGCTGCCCACCGCCATCCCGGCGGTGCGTCGTTCCACCATGAGCCTGCCGTGATAGTAGTTGCGGACGATGATCACCGCCGGCATGCCGCACATGATTAGGAAGACCTGCACGGCAAGCTCGCGCACGTCGTCGGGAATGCGCATCAGATCCTGCCACACCCACGCGGACAGCGGGGTGAGCGCGAAGGTCAGCATGATGACGGTGATCGCGATGCCGATCAGCGCCATGAACCGGCGTTTGGCCTCGAGATCGTCCAGACCGAAGGTGACGAAGAAATGCCGGAACTGGTTCGCCGTGGCCTGAAAGATCATCGAGAAGTCGAAGGCCACCCGCAGGGCGGCGATGGTGAGAATGCCGTTCGGCACCCGGCTCACGAAGGCATACAGAACCGGGCGGCTGAGCGCGAACATCACGCCCGTCATGGAGACGGGAACGAAGAAACCGATCAGCTCCCGATAGGTCACCTGCGAATGCTCGGGGTCCCGGGGCAGCCGGTAGAAGCGTCGCTTGACCCACAGCGTTGCCAGGAGCTGGCAGACGATCGCCAGCGTTTCCGCGCCCACCAGCACGTATACGGCGCGGAAGCCGAGCGTGAACCCGACGATCAGACCGATGATCTCGATCGCCAGAAACAGAAGATTCAGATTCGTCACCCAGCCCGTGAGCCGAGCCTGCACGAGCAGCCCGGTGTAGAAGAAACGTTGAGCGCCGAGCAGGATGATGGGCGCCAGGTAGACCAGGTACTCCTGAACACGGCTGGTCAGATCCGAGTCGATTCCGTACAGGCCACCGAGCACGTCACCGCCGGCCGCGCTGTGGCCGAGCAGAACCAGCGGAAGCACGATGATCAGACTCGCGGCGCTGACAAACCGGTGGCAGCGGCCGGTGCCACCGGGGCTTCGCGCGAATACGTTGGAGAGCTGGGCGATGAAGCTCAGGCTCGCCCGGAAGAAACCGAAGGTGCTGTAGCCCAGAGCGAAGATGGCGATCTCCCGGACCGCTTCCGGGTAGCGTGCCAGGGCCGCGTTCTGAAACTGCACCCCCAGCACCATGGCCACGCCGGTGAAGGCCAGCGGCCAGTAGAATCGCCAGTACTGAAGCATCCGGGAGCGTCTCAGCCGAGCGTCCGCCCGATCAGCTCCTTCATGATCTCGTTGGTTCCGCCGTAGATCTTCTGCACACGCGCATCCGCGTACATGCGCGAGATTTCGTACTCGTCCATGTAGCCCGCGCCGCCGTGCAGCTGCAGGCACTCGTCTATCACCCGGCACTGCGTGTCGGTGCACCAGTACTTGGCCATGGAGGCGGTCGCCGCGTCCAGTGTCTTGTCGAGCAGCTTCAGGACGCACTGGTCCACGAACGTCCTGCCGATAAGCGCCTCGGTCTTGCACTCGGCGAGCTTGAAGCGGGTGTTCTGGAAGTCGAGCACCCGCTGGCCGAACGCCATCCGCTCGGTGACGAAGTCCCGGGTGATCTCGATCGCCCGCTCGGTCTGCGCCACCGCCGCCTGAGCGATGTTCAGGCGTTCCTGGGGAAGCTGCTGCATGAGCTGAACAAAGCCCCGGCCTTCGTTTTCCCCCAGCCGGTTCGACACGGGCACCCGGCAGTCCGCAAAGAAAAGCTCGGAGGTATCGGCGCCCTTCTGGCCCAGCTTTTTCAGATTCCTGCCGCGCTCGAAGCCGGGCGTGTCCGCTTCCACGACGATCAGGCTGATACCCTTCGCGCCGAGCGACGGGTCGGTCTTTGCCACCACCACGATCAGGTCCGCGTTCTGACCGTTGCTGATGTAGGTCTTGGCGCCGTTGATCACGTATTCGTCGCCATCCCGGATCGCGGTGGTCCGAACGCTCTGCAGGTCGGACCCCGTGCCCGGCTCGGTCATGGCAATGGCGCCGATCAGCTCGCCGCTCGCCATCCCGGGCAGCCAGCGCTGAC
>JASFLG010000029.1:0-16391 GCA_050118205.1 Pseudomonadales bacterium | reverse complement strand
GCTTCGCACGCCTCGAACCTGTTGCCGGTCAGGTGGGGAAGTGCAGGGCCCCCGCGGGTGCGCCACTTCGCCGGAAGTCCGTATGGGTGGCTACCCCCCCGAAATCGCCCCCAGGATGAACAGCGGCTCGTGGCCGCTGGCGATCGCCGCCGGCAGCGGGTCGTCCGGTGAGTCGTGAGAGACGTCCTCGTTGCAGGCGAAGATCCGCACCTTGGGCCGGCGCCGGCCGTCGTGATCGCGAATGGTGCCGCGCAGGGCCGGATAGGCCGCCTCCAATGCGTCGAGGATGGTCCGCTGGGTCACCGGACCGGTGACCCGCAGGCAGACTTCGTGCTCCACCCTGGCCAGCGCCTGGAGCTGATGCGGCAGCGTCACCTTTACTTCGGCGGATTGAGCTTCGGGTTCCTGACTCATGGCAACGTCTGCACCTCTACCGACAGCACTGCGGGCAGGTCGCGCACGATGGGCGTCCAATGGTCACCGCCGTCCGGCGAGGCATAGACCTGGCCGCCCGTGGTGCCGAAATAGATGCCACAGGCGTCGAGCTGATCAACCGCCATGGCGTCCCGCAGGATGTTCACGTAGCAGTTCTCCTGGGGCAGGCCGTTGCCGAGCGGCTCCCACGCGTTGCCGCCGCCACGGCTGCGGTAGACGCGCAGCTTGCCGTCCGGCGGATAGTGCAGCGAGTCACTGAGTATGGGCACCACGTAGATGGTCTCGGGCTCGTGGGCGTGCACGGCGATGGGGAAGCCGAAGTCGCTCGGCAGATTGCCGCTCACTTCGTGCCAGGAATCGCCCGCATCGTTGCTGCGCATGACGTCCCAGTGTTTCTGCATGAACAGCACGTCCGGCCGCGACGGATGCATGGCCAGGTTGTGCACGCAGTGGCCCACCTCGGCGGTCGGATTGGGTATGAACTCGGAGTGCAGGCCCTTGTTGATCGGCTTCCAGGTGTCGCCGCCGTCGTCGGTGCGGAACGCGCCGGCGGACGAGATGGCGACATAGATACGCCGGTCGTTGGTCGGGTCCAGCAGGATGGTGTGCAGGCACATGCCGCCGGCGCCGGGCTGCCAATCGGGGCCGGACCCGTGGCCGCGGAGCCCAGCCAGCTCGCGCCAGGACTCGCCGCCGTCGTCGGAACGGAACAGCGCCGCATCCTCCACGCCGGCGAACACCACGTTCGGGTCGGTGCGGGACGGTTCCAGGTGCCAGACCCGGGCGAATTCCCAGGGATGCTGGGTACCGTCGTACCACTGATGGGTGGTCAGCGGCTTGCCCGTCGCCTCGGAGGTGTCGTAGGCGAAACGGCTCGGGATCTTCGGCGGCATGCCGGTCGGATCCTCCGGTGGCTCATCCAGCTTCGGCAGCGCGTCCGGATCGACGCCGGGCTGCTCCCAGGTTCTGCCGCCGTCGCTCGAGCGCTGAATGATCTGGCCGAACCAGCTACTGGTCTGGGAGGCGTAGATCCGGTCCGGATCCAACCCCGAGCCCTTCATGTGATAGACCTCCCAGCCGGCGAAGAGCGGGCCGTCTACGGACCAGCGCTCGCGCTTCTCGTCTGAGGTGAGAATGAATCCGCCCTTGCGGGTGCCGACCAGAACCCTGACGCCGCTCATGATGTCCTCCCAGGTGCAGTTCGTACTGGCTAGTCGTTCGGCCGCTGGCTGAATCGACAGGAGGAATTCTCCGGATTCCCGCGTGGTGCGATGCCACGACCCGGACGTCCCGGTGAACAGATTGCCACAGCTCGTGGGCCCTGCCCATGCCCGAACGTCTCAGACACGCTGGCGGCAGCGCGACGACGTATGGGCAGCGTCACCCACTGCCGATAGCTGCTGGGGTTCACCCGGGCGGTTCGCTCTGGCGTCCGTCGACGCCGGAGGAAGCGGTGCGGGAGGAACTCCCGAGTCCCGAACGGTGTAGAGGGCCTCCGCATCGTTCCAGGCGTTCGCGCCAGACAATGGGCGAACGTTGCCATGCCCCGAGATTCGACCTCCCATAAGACGATTTGGTCGACCTTGGACGTAAGCCGAGGCTCTGCCAGGAGAGAAAGTGCGATGTTGGTGAGCGGACCAAGTGGGTCAAGCGGGCGGAGGGACCTCGACCCTAGTGTGACAGCTACAGCGTGAGCGCGACGAGTCGCAGCCGAGCATCGTCTGCAATTTCTGCGCGGTCGACAGAGTCCTTTTCCGGTCTTTCCTTAGACAGCTCCAAGCTGATCCGGTCCTCCAGAGCACGCCAGGCATCCATAGCGGCTTGACGTTTGTCGCTGGATACGACGTAACCCGAAGCCAGTTTACTCAGCCAATGTCCACCACCTCTTCGTAGCAGGTGCTCAAACTCGGACAATCCATCCCTGAGGTAGCCGATGATCGACAGCACCAGAGCACGATAGGTGAGCGCTATCTCGCTGTCTGGTGAGGAATCCAGCATCGAATCCAGGATGTCCAGACAGTCGTGCCAGTTCTGCCGGAGTGCCGCACTCCGCGCGAGGTGGAATCTGGCTTCGGCATAGTCAGGCTCGCTGGCCACCACCTTTTCGAGGTAACTGTCGGCAAGCTCATATAATTCCAGCGGTAGGAGAACGAACACCGCTACCTGAAACATGATCTCCGTATCCGGTTTGCGCATGGCGTTGTTCAATAGTGTGTGTGACTCGCCAATCAACCCGTAGCCAATGAGCTTGTTGAGCGGTAGACGATCAAGCGCTTCTGGTGTGGGCTCAGCTTCGTCTCGTACGACCCGGGCATACCACAAGGCACGGAAGTGGAGGTTAAGATGAACTTGCGGATCCACATCCCGCTGCTCCAGCTCTTCGCAAAACGCAGCGGCTCGCCCGCAGGACGCCTCACTCAGAAGATTCAGCTGAGCGCTCGCATGCCTATACAGCCTGACCAGACTTTCGTCGATCTGATCACGCAATACGTTCAGCCGACTGGGTGCGCCATGGTTGACGAACCCTTCCAGCACACGTTTGGCAACACGCACGGAAAGCGAGGGATCCGGGAGTCCAGTATTTGCAGCATGAGGCTGTCTGTCTGGCTGTAGTCGCGAGATAGCAGCAGTAAGTCGCGCAACCTCGCCATGTTGTGGGGTGTCCGGCCATCCGCTGAGATCGATCGTATCGAGGTTGTTGAATGGGACGGGAATCGTCGTCCTGTCGAGCGCAACAGGAACCAGCTTGCCATGGTCGTAGCCGAACCCTGCCTCGGATCGGACCCAGCCCGAGGCAACGGAGTCGGCTGACCAGACAACGACAATCGACGTCGCGGCCTCGAGCTGCTGCTGAATTTCGTTTCCGAACGCAGAGCCAGGGTCGAGCTCACGATCCCACCAGACGGTTTCGCCGCACCGTTCCAGGATGTCTACGATCAGCTCGACCTTGGTCCGGTCCCGCCGGCTGTAGCTGACGAAAATGGCCATTCTCGGTTTCTTGCACGTCCTGTCCGCGGATTCTAACCTTTGCAGGAGTCGGAGGGGCTCACGGGTGAAGGGATGGTGCCAACAACTGAGGATCGCTTCGATATCCGCGACGAGATAGGCCGTGGAGCACACGGCCGCGTCGTCAAGGCCTGGGACAGGCAGGCCGGCGAGTGGGTAGCGATCAAGGAACTGTCTGCCACCACGGGAGCCAGCGAGCTACCCTTGTTCAAGCAGGAGTTCCGCCTCGCCCGCGAGATCCGCCACGACAATCTCGTGCGTCTCTACGAACTGTTCGTGACCGCACAATCCGCCTCCTTTTCCATGGAGTTGCTGCACGGTCGATCACTTGCCGAGATGCTTCAGGATCGATCTCCGCTAGACGTCGCCTCGATATTCGGTCAGCTCGCAGATGGTCTTCAGTTTCTCCACTCGCACGGCATCGTCCACCGGGACGTGAAGCCGACGAACGTATTTTGCGCAGAGGGTAACCGTGTCGTGCTGCTCGACTATGGCCTTGCCGTCTCTCTAACCCCTCAGCCGACCTATGCTGCGGACGACAGCATCGCGGGCACCTTCACCTACATGGCGCCGGAGGTGCTTTTCGGCCGTCCGCCGGGACCGGCTTCCGACTGGTACTCCTTCGGAGCGGTACTGGCCGAGTACGTGCTCGACGGGCGACCGCTGTTTCCAGACACGCCGGACGAGTTTGTGCAGGCCAAGCTGCAACAGATCCCAGAAGCGCTTTGGGTCGGCGTGAGGCGAGAGTATCCTGGGCTTGCCAATCTCTGCCAAGGACTCCTGCACCCCGATCCCCTGCAACGACCTTCGTACGAGCACGTTTGCGATGTCCTCGGAAGGCCACCGAAGTCGCTGATGGGGCTGGACCACCCATCCCCCTTTGTCGGTCGCGAATCGGAGCTCGCTGCCCTGGAGAGCGCCTGGACGCGTGCCGGAGGCCAGCTGTACGCCGTATTCCTGCACGGTCCGCCCGGAATCGGCAAGTCGAAACTTGCGAACGTGTTCATCGAGCGCCTGCCCCCGTCCCGCGATCGAATCGTGCTTCGCAGCAAATGCGATCCGCAGGAAGCGGTGCACTTCAATGCCCTGGACTGGATCGACCAGCTTGCCGGTTTGCTTGACGAGCTGGACGATGCCCAGCGACGGCTGACACTGCCCGTCCGGTCTGCTGCGTTGGGTCGGCTGTTTCCGGCGCTTGCCCGGCACTGCGAGCTTGATGCCGAAACCGACGACGTCTCCCCCGACAAGATAAAACGTGATGCCGCCTCGCAGCTGGGCTTTCTGCTAACGCAGCTCTCACGGTTGCGGCGAATGCTGATCTGGTTTGATGACGTTCAATGGGCCGACCGTGACAGCTTTCAGTTTCTGCGGGAAGTCGTGAGGCGGGTGGGTGGCGGGCACCTGCTCATCCTGATCACCTCACGTGAGGCGCCCGAGAAGGGTGGAGAGTTCGAGGAGCTGTTGCGGCAGATCGGGGCCGAGCGTATGGAGTTGCCGCCGCTTGGAGAGGAGGACGTGCGCACGCTGATGCGGGCGGCGGAAACGTCGCTGCAGGACGAGGACCTGGAATGGCTGCTGAGTAGCGCCCGGGGAGTCCCTTTCTTTGTCAATGAGACGTTGCGGTTGAACCGGCGGCATGCCGAAGCCAGGAGCGAAAGGTTCAGCGTGAAGGATCGGCTCAGGCAGACGATTGCGGAGCTTCCGAACGATCTGCAGGACATTCTCAATCTGGTTGTCCTCTCTGAAGTCACGCCGTCGATGGGCGATCTACAGACGCTCGTACGGAGTGATCACGCCGCGAGGTTCGCGGTTTTCGAGCTCTGTCATCGCCACCTTCTGAAGACGAGCGCGGCCCAGCAGGATTACGCGGTGGAGGTTTATCACGATCTCTGGCGCGAGATCATCGCTGACCTGATCGACGATGATCAGCGCGCAGCGTACCACCGCAGGTTCATCGACTTTTTTGAGAATCAGGACACCGAAAACGCTCTGGCTCTGCACCGCCACTACCTGGCCGTCGGCGACAGGGCGGCCGCCAGTCGGCACGCACTGGATGCGGGGAAGGTCGCCATGCGCGACCTCGCTTTTTCCCAGGCAGTGGAACTGTTTCGCAGCGCCCTGGAGCTCGGGGTCGACGATGTCGATCGGTGGCGCGTCACCGAGCAACTCGCGAACGCACTTGCCTTTGATGGACGTGTGGAGGAGGCCACGGCGGCCTTCGAGGCGGCGGCCGCAATGTGCCCGGATGGCTCGGCTGGATTCGATGGTATCCGCCTGATGTATCAGGCGGCGTCCCAGTGCCTCTGGTCGGGTGATCGGGCCCGCGGTATCGCCCTGCTGACCCGAATCGCACCGGGCATTGGAATTGATATCCCGGCGACACCACAGATCGCCAGACGTCGTGCTACCTTGCAGCGGCTCCGTTCCTGGCGGGTACACGAATCTGCCACGCTGGGCCATGCTGAACCGGATCCCCTGACACGTCTGAAGCTGAGTGTGCTTGAAGACGTGACGCTGAACATGTCGATCATTGACCACAAGAAGGCTGAAGCGCTGTCTGTTGAGTTCCTGCGGCTGGCCTGCGATCAGGGACGCCCCGCCGACATGATCCATGCCTTCTGCATCGAGGCCGCGAACGAAGCCAATGTTGGCGGCGGTGGGACCCTGGGGCGCGCGTTACGGCGCCGCGCGCGGGAACTGGTCGACAAGGCGGATTCCATCGCTGAGGGTTCGACGCCGTACGACAGGGCCCACGTGCTGTGCATGCGTTGCTGCGTCAGCCTGTTTCTTGGCGACTACCAGACCAGCAGGGAGAGCGGCCAGAAAGGCATGAAGTACTTTCAGGAGCGCCCGCTGATGCAGTCATGGCGTATCGGCCCGACAGTCACCTACCTAGCGATGGCCCTGTACTATCTGGGTGACCTGCCCGCCCTGCGCGCGCTGGTAGCCCGGGATGTCAAGCGCAGCGGCCCTCTGGCCGCCCTCGGGCAGGGATTCGGCAGCGCCTTTCTGCTCCAGGTCGATGCTGCAACGGCGGGAGCCGCCGAAGCGCTCGACGCCGTCGAGAGCCACCTGCCGAGAAACCGTTTCACCAGCGGTCATTGGGGCGTGTGGATGATGAAAACAAACCTGCTGCTCTACGAAGGGCGGCATGCCGACGCGTGGCGCTACATCGAGAGCACCTGGCCGAGTCTCCGCAGAGAGCTTTTTCTCGAACTTGACTGGATCGCGGTGGCGGTACGCTTTCAGCGTTCCCTGTGTGCGCTACACGTGCTGCACCAGGATCCGGGCGACGCCGGTGCGCGCAGAGCGATTCGCGAGGATCTACGCATGCTTGGCCGGTCGGGCATGCCCAGTGCACCCGCCTACGCGGCATCTTTAAGAGGCGGGCTGGCCCGGCTCGAGGGAGACAAGGATTCGATGGAGCAGCAGTTCGCCGCCGCCGCTGATGGCTTTAATTCCTGCAACATGCACCTGATGTGCGAGCTGGCGCGGTGGCGCCGAGAGATGGTGCTCGGCAGTGAGCCCGCGCCGCCCTCCATCGAAACCGACGATCAGGGAACGTTCATGAGCGAGCGCAACTTCATAGCGCTGGCAGATGCCTACCTCCCCTAGTCACCTCCGGGCGTGCCAAGCGTTTTCCAGACCTCGCCGAGCCGGCTGACCACTTCGTCGATGCTGCCGAAGGGGCTGGATCGCAGGATTTCGAGAATCGGTGCAACCAGATCCTTGGTGGGCTGGAACACTCCTTTCTTGTAGGCGTCGAGCAGGGCGCTGACCACATCCTTGTCACCCTGACCGCGGCGCTGACGCAGCGCCGCGTTCACATAGAAGTCTTCGCTGACCGTCATTAAACGATTGTTGAGGCTTTCGATGCCGTCCAGCGCCGTCGCAAAGGGCTCACGATGGGTATCGACGTACTCGATGATGCCGAGGATATCGAGGAAATGCGGAAGGCCGCGCTTGGTCAGTGCCGCGTCGAGTTCCTTCAACGACTCCAACTCCGGGAGCTCGTTCTCTTCCAGCGGGAATATCTCGCAGTCGTTTCCCATGTTGGTACCGGCGCCGCGATAGCCTCCCGGGTTCGCGTCCCCACGCAGCTGTTGCGACTGACGCAGGCGCAGCAGCACGGCGTTGACCGCGTGTCGCGCGGACTCAGCTGCCGACTCCATGGTCGTCATCCGCGTGTGAGTCGCCATGTACGTGCCGGCCAGAACCCAGCGGAGATGGGAGACCTCGTACTTGATGACACGCCGCGCACTGATGTCTGCACGACCGAACTGCAGTCCCGGTCGCAGCCCCCAGTGACCAGGGAGATTGATCAGAAACGGCATGCTGTTGCGTACCAGACAGCGCTCCTCGTCGACGTACTTCAACGCATGGTCCACGTAGTAGTAGTTCGGTAGCGGCATGCCGTGCCACCCTTTTGCGGGGTTGTAGTGAAACTCCGGATTGAGACCGGCGACGATCTGCGCATAGACCTCGTTGGCGAGCTCGAACTTGCTCGACTGCCACGCGGTCTTGCTGGTGCTTACGTCCCCGGGTGAGTAGAAGCCGCCGATATCGGCGGTTATCTCCGCAAGAAAGGCATTCTGACGATTGAACTTGGTGCGCCAGTAGCGTTGCGGCGAGAGGCTCGAGAGAGCCCAGGGCGAGTTCAGGTAGAACACGTGGTACTTGCCGATCGAGAAGTTCGTCTCGTAGAAGTACTGCACGCCGTTGATCTCACGGTACGGATGGGCATCAGCGTTCCGTGGTCGTCCGTTGCGGTCTCGATCTGCCAGCCCGGTCGGCCAGGCGAGATCCGCCGCCCGATCGAAGCGATACATGGAGAGAAAATCCACATCCAGCACTTCCGCTTCGTTGTGGTGCAGGCGCCGCTCGAATTCTTGCAGCCGTGCCTCCCAGCGCCTCGAGTCGTACATATCCCGCAGGCTCTCCGGCAGACGGTCGGCGCGGCGATCATCATCCGCCTCGAAGTCGTCGAACCAACGACCGCGTGCCTCCTCGATCGCAGTGTCACCATAGTCCCGGATGAGTGCAGCGGTCACCTGTACCGGCGTGGACAGGATGTAGAAGTCGGCATCTATATGAAATCGCTGGTACTTGAGACCTAGAAACGCATGGGCCTCGTCCCAGTGCCGCATCTGCATCCAGAGCCGGCGGGCGGCCGGGCCAATTTTCCGTCCCTTGATGGCTGCGTAGGCATCATCTATGTGCCTGGGGTAGTAGAGGTCCTCGTAAGGATGGTTTTTGATCTGTGACTCGATCTGGGCCAGCAGGCGTCTGACATCCGCGTCGGCCGGGTCGCCGGGTACCTTGGCGTCGCCGAATACGTCGCTGAGCGCCTTCTGCATCATTGAAAGGAGCGCTTCCCGGTGCTCCGGATCGTAGAGATCCATCCCCTGCTGATACGTCAGACCCCACCTGGGCAGCAGCTCCTGATCGTCACACGGGCCGCCCGCGTCCTCGCGCTCCTTGAATCCCACCAGTCGACCATGGAAGAAGCGCACACCCTGGCGAATCAGAAAACGCTTCCACGGCTCGAGCCACGCTTCCGAGGTTGGCCCGTTCAGAGTCATGTCCTTCTCGGCGGTGGGGTTCGCCCATCCCACTGAAAGCTGCACGAACGAGTCGCCAAAGCTGCGGGCATCGGATTCGCTTGGTCGCATGGAGTTGGTAGCGCGCAGCAGCTGATCCATAGCTTTCAGATAGTGAGGGGAGTAGTTGTCGACGCCACCCATGAAGTCCCACCAGGAAATGTCCTCGTACTCCTTCTCGCGCCTGAGGCTGCTCGACGTGAAGTACTTGAGGGCGCGGACCGCGGAGCGGGTCATGTCGTCGAGGGTGGCGCCGAAACTGGCGAACGCGTCCCACTGGGCGCGCGCCTGCTGGTATGAGCGCGGTACGCTGCGATTGATGGTCGTGAGCGGTCTGTCCCGCTGGGCAACGTTGAACAGCTCCACCGACTTCAGCTGATCGAAAACACTCTCCGGCGTCTCGCGGTCTTCGTCGTCCAGTATGGGCGTGCTCCGCATGATGTCGAAGAGGTGCCGATAGAAATTTGGGAAGAAGCGGTAACCGTGCTCACCCGCCACATGTCGCTCGAGAATCCTGAACATGACGTGCGAGTCCGGCCGCACCAGGCTGCGCCGCTGATGAGCCGGTCGGGGAGGCAGTACCTGACCGCGCACGACGAGGTGAAGGTGGAGTTTGTCTATCCGCGCGTTGCCACCCGCGATGTTCAGTTTGAGGAGTTCCGCCGCTGCAGCCTGGGCGCAGTCGAATGCACGTCGTTGATCGTTGCGCAGGGTGCGGGTCTGCGTGACTTGACCGATCACCTCGACTACCAGGATTTCCCGCGCACCGATCGGAGTCTGGACGAAGCTGTCGAACGACAGGTCGAGACATGCCTCTTCGAAGCGTTTGCGCAGCCGGGTGCTGTAGTCTTCGTAGGCTTTTTCAATCGCAGCGAGTGTCTTTTCCAGCGCGGTCAGCAGCTCCTGAAGCGCCTCGACGATCTGAATCTCGATGTCGCAGGCCTCATGCAGCTCCTGGCCGATGGCGAGCCTGAGCGGATCGTCCTCAGGCAGCTCCCCGACTCCAGCCCTGATGGCCATACCGAGTTTCCAGACCTGCACCATCTGGTCTCCTGCGGAAGCCGCCTCTCTCTGGTCGTGCATGTCCAGACTGGACATCTGCCCCTCGAGATTCCCGAGAAGGTCAATCATTAAGTCAAGATTACCCAGCAGGGGCATCGGCCCGAAGGAATCTGCGACCCTGTTGCGGATGGAAATCCAGATGCGGATGAGCAGCTGGACGGCCTCCAGCAGCTCCAGGTGGCTGCACAGGATAATCCAGGGTGTGGGATAGATCTTTCCTAGCGGTTCCATCTCGTGCCGCTCGAGGGCCTTTACCGCGGCGCGGATGTCCTCGTCCTTTGCCGCCTCGCGGGCGAGGTAGGATGCCGGATCGAGGATGTCATAGAGAGGCGGAGGATTAATGGGAAGCGCATCGCCGATGTTCGCATCCGTCCACGGAGCAGCCGGCAGCTTCTGCGCGGTTCTTTCAATCGTCTCGAGGTAACGCTGACGTTCGTTCTGAAAGTAGTACGGGTGCAGATTCTGTGGTGCCGCGGGTACCCGGCCATACTGATTGGCGGCGAGGCCGCCGACCCAGGTCCGATCCCAGCGTCTTCCGCGTCGCCCCTGCTGCCTCGCCTCGCTCTCCACGACCTGGACGCGGAATCCCCGCTGAATGAGCTCATGGGCGGCGCTGAGGCCGGTGATACCGCCGCCGATCACGGTCACGAGCGGCCGGTCCTCATCGGTCGGCGCGGTATCGACCGCCAGGCAATCGTCATGTATATCTTCGATGATGTCGATGTCCTCGATCGACGACGACATCGCGGTCTGCTGCGCGGTCGGCTTGGACTGATCCGTACCGGCTTCGAGTCCCAGCATGCGTGGAAGGGCTTTGGTCGGTGGGTCGTCGATTCCGGCAACCGGGCTGTGTCTGGTTTTCTCGGACACGATCTTCCTCCTCAACTTGATTGGGCGGCGCGGAACGTACGCCAGGGTGCAAAGCTCGCAGACAGGCGGACCAGGCTGGCGATGCACGCTGTAATGGCCTCAAAGACACGTGCTACGTCGTCTACCTTGCCGGTTGCGTCGAGTTGCCCTGAGTCCAGGGCATCAACCAGGGTGAGACGTCCTCCGACCAGCCCGGCCAGTACGCCGCGCCCAAGCGTCAGCTGCACATCGACCACACCGACGAAATCCTTGACGAGATCGATGTCACTACCTGAGATCAGCCAGAACCGCTCCGGAGGACAGTCGATACGAACCGTCAGCTGCTCGAGGATCTGCACCAGCTCGTTCCAGGCGTCGGGCGCCTGCTCGCGGAGGACGAAAAGCTCCCCGGCCACGAGTCGCTGGACCTCAGATCCGGACACGGTTGAACTCCCACATGGCGGGCCCCCTCAGCGCGCCCTCGTCATCCAGCCGCAACATGCCGCGGCCCACCGCCTCGGTGAAAGTCACCGTGCCATCCGGCCCGGCAGGTGCCACGATCCGGGCGCAGCTCCGGAGGTCCACCTTCAACCTCACCGGTTTGCCGCCTGGGTCACTGTCGATGACGATGGCGTTGGGCAACGGCCAGGGCATGGATGGATCGATCAGCCGGAATACGCCGGGAACCGTCAGCTCGGGCTCGGGCAGCCGGCCGGTGCAGCTCAGGTTCATCTGCCGTGCGTTCCGCACCACGCACGGTCTGCCGTTCTGCCAGAGATAGATCTCCCGGAAGTGCACGCGGCTGAGGTCGGCGCTGCAAACCTCGGCATGGACGATTGCAACATCCGCGCTCCACGGTAGAAACACGCCCCAGTTCCACGAACATCCGTTGTCCCAGCTGAACCTTCCCCAGTTGTGGTCGTGATAGGCGAGGGCGTGCTCGACTACCTGCTGACTGCCGTTGATCCGGATGCCGCCCGAGGCCGCCAGCCGTGGCACGACTGCCCAGTGCATCCGTTCCCCACCGGACTGGCCAAGGCGCGGAGTCGCCGCAACGACGGGCCACGTCTGCGGCGTGAGCTTCAGATCGAATTCGATTTCGCCGTCGGGGCTCGCTCCGCTGAGGTGATACAGACCGCCGTCGAAGGTGAGCTCAGCATCGTCGGCCATGAACTCAACCCGGCCGACCCGGGTTGAACGCCGGCTAGCGCGAGAGATCGAAAGACCGCCTGTCCATCCGTACGGGTCGCGAGCGATCACCGTGCAGACCGGCACCGCGCCGTCGTCCAGCCACACCATGGCGAGATTGACGATGAGCTCGATGCCGTCCGTGAAGATGCAGAAGTGGTACCACTCCTTCTCGGCCGGCGTCGCGCCGGCGGAGCGCCAGAAGTCCTTTGCACGGATTTCCGTTGCGACGTCCGCCGGGCGGATCTCGGCAGCGGTGTTCATCGCAGCCATCCCTCGTCGCTCGTCTGCGTGAGTTCCGGTTCGGGTTCGGCGATCCTGGCTGTGGTGTGCTTTTCGACCGCGCGCGAGAGCGCAACTATCCCCGCGAAAAACATTACGGCAACGGCGAGCGGGGACCCCGTCGCCGGATAGCGGGCACTTGATGACCGTTCTGAAGCCAGCGACTCGATCTCGCGGCCGATGGCGATCGCTCCAGCAACCGCGTTGGTGATCGAGTCACTCACGGCGCTTCCGGATCTCGGCCGCCATCTGCCACGAGTCGTCGCGGAGCGCGAGCTCGAAGACGGCGTCGACGAGCGACGTTAGGCTGCCGGTTGCATGCCTGGTTTCCGTCAGCACGCCCAACGTGGCGAAGTCGAACACCTGCTCCAGTCGGGCTAGAAGCGGTGAGTCCGCCAGGCGTCGTACGAGTGCGTCGCCTTCCGGCGTTGCGGCATAGTGCTGGCCTTCTGCGACCAGCGCATCGAACAGCGCCACGCCGGCCCGGGGATGCATGAGCAGGGCGTTTCGCAGCCGTTCGAGCAACGCCAGCGCATGATCGTCGGGGCCGATCGCGAAAACGGGAATGGTCGGATCATTCATATCTGCGGCTCCGCGCTGGTGACCTGCGCATCGAGCCAGATCGTGGCGCGCACGAAGCCATCAACGATGACCTCGATGACTCCACCCAACTCAGCTCCGGGAAGTGCTCCCGTATCGGACAGGTCCAGGGTGTAGTCCACGGCCAGCTCGAAACCGCATGCAATGGCACTTTGCTGGGGCGTCAGCGTCAGGCGCGGAGTCTTCGCGGTCGCGGGCAGCGTCGTCCAGCGCACAGCCATGACGAAGGTTCGGGTGTCATTGAACTCATTGCGCAGGTAGAAGCGGCCCGTGCTGCTCGCCCCTGCCGGGCACGACATGCACAGGCTGCGCTGGCGCGGGCCCGTGCGATCAGGCTGTCGACGCTCTGCCTCCAATCGGTCGAGCAGGGTGGCGACCACCTGCAGGTGCCGGCTGGCTGCCGCGTCCTGCCTGGCAATTGCCGATCTCAGCGTGCTGAGAACATCCTCCACGCCACTCGGCGCCGTGGTGCCACCCGAATCGCCCCGATGCATCGATTCGAAGAGGTCTGCCAGGTCTTCGATCAATGGGTTCGAGTCGGTCATGTTTACCGGTCCCGATTGATGACGTAGCCGACGAGGTCGAAAAGAAAGTCTCGATGCGCGCCTGGACGCAGGGCATCGCATGTCTCGAGTATCCGCGAGGCACGGTGAGCGCGCCTCTGAGCCTGAGCCCAGGCGTAGTCAACGGCCCCGCATCGCTCGATCAGATCGAGCAGAAAGGCAATGTCGTCGGGGCCCTTTGTGTCTGGGGCACCGGTAGGGGCTCCGGTGGGGGGACGTTGTTTGCCCAGGATTTTGCGCACCTGCTCGAGCTCATGCCGGGTTGCCTGCGACATGGCGTGCAGCAGGATGAGCGTCACCTTGCCTTCCCACAGGTCTCCCGCACGTTCCTTGCCATACCCGTGCCGAGCGTCTTGCGAGGCGACAGCCAGATTGAGAACGTCATCCTGTATCTGAAAGGCAAGGCCCAGCAGCGTGGCAAAACGGCCCAGCGGCTTGCCCAGCTGGTCACGCCGTGCAATGACACAGGCAGCGAGGACCGGCGCAATGAACGTGTACCACGCCGTCTTCTTGAAAATGACCCGGTAGTAGAGGGGGAAATCGATCTCGAAGGTGTTGCCATGCGTCCAGCGAAGCTCAATGGCCTGACCCTCCGCGGTGATGGCCGCCATACGCGCCACCACGCGCAGGATCCGGAGAGCCCGCGCCAGTCCCAGGTGCTCCGTATTCTCCAGGAGCGGCTGCATGGCGATGGCCAGCATGCCGTCACCGACGTTGATCGCCACCGACTCTCCGTGCGTGGCACTCAAGGTCGGTCCGCCACGCCTCATGAGAGAGGCGTCCTCGACGTCGTCATGAATCAGAAACGCGTTGTGATAGAGCTCGAAAACGCTGGCCGTCGGTACCGCTTCAAGCGGCCCGGCGCCGAGCGCCTGAGCGGTCGCCATGCAGAGCGCCGGACGCATTCCTTTTCCCGATCTCAGCGGGTAGTCGAGCATCAGCTCATAGAGCCCGCCGGTACGTGCGGAGTCGGCGGGCACGATGCGATTGAGCTCAGTCAGCACCTGCTCCAGGCAGGCGGCCATGTATTGCTCGGGACCGATGTGGGCGGGCGATGGTGCTAGCACGGCGAAACCCTCCGCGCGACACGTTCCCTCGTACAACGAGTCAGCTTCAGGCGCGAAAAGTAGTCTTCGGGTCCCCGAGAAAGGTTCTCTGCCCCAGTCATCCGCTTCTCCCCTTTTCTAATCTACGACTTGCGGATGAATAAGGCAAACAGCTGGCCAGTGTTGCCCAAGTCGTATCCGTTGAAGTTACCAGCTCCTACTTCCGGGGAGGCAAGTGAATTCCATCGTGGACTTGAGGCTGAGCAGCCCGATGATGTCCGGCATCGGCGCCAGTGGCCCTCATGAGCGCAACGGGAGCCTGCGATGACAATGGGGCGCGCCGCGCCCATGGGGCCGCAGAAAGGAAGAGCCCGCTTGGTTGCGAGGCGGGTACTCTTACCTGCCTGTTCACGAAGTCGGGGACAGACGCCCCTCGACGGATGCACAGACGCCCTCCATGGAAAAGCCCCGTTGAACCTCCTATCCTCCGGTGATCAAGAGCGCACCAGGGGAGAAGCATGATACGTCTCGTTTTCGCATTGCGGCGCAGAACCGAGCTGTCTCAGGAGGAATTCCAGGACTACTGGCTGCGCAAGCACGCGCCGCTCGTCGCGAGCTTCACCAGCGATCTGAACATTCTCCGCTACGTGCAGACCCACACGCTCGACGACCCCGCGACGGAAGGGGCACAGAAGGCGAGGGGAGACATGGAGCCCGCGTATGACGGAGTAGCGGAGCTGTGGTGGGCGAGCGAAGCGGAGCTCACCCGGAACCTGGACACCGAGCCGGCGCGGGCGGCCGGCGCCGCTCTCCTGGAGGACGAGGCCAGGTTCATCGATCTGCCGAACTCTCCGCTGTGGATGGCGTACGAATACCCGCAGATCAATCCGACGCCGGAGAACGTGGTGGCGCGGCCGAAGAGCAACGTGCTGCGGGTGTTCTACCCGTTGCGGCACAAGTCGGAACTGAGCGAGGCGGACGCACGGCATTACTGGCTGACCCACCACGGCCCCATCGTCCGCTCCCACGGCGAGGCCACCGGCACGCTCTGCTACCGGCAGGTGCACCGCGCCAACTCCCCCATTGACGATGGGTTGCGGGCCGCCCGCGGCACCAAGGTGGATCCGTATCTCGGGCACGCGGAAGCCTGGATCGATCGCGGACGGTCACCCACCGAGGAAGCGGCCCGCGCAAACCGTGCGTTCATCGAGGATGAGCACAATTTCATCGACATGAGCCGTTCCACGATCTTCTTCGGCAAGGAACACGTGGTCATCGACCGTCGCTGACTATGAGCTACGCTGGAGACCGTCTGATCTACGATGCCGACAGCCACCTCATGGAGCTGCCGGACTTCCTCACCAGCCATGCCGATGCGCGCATCCGGGAGCGGCTGCCTGATCTCACGGCGGCGCTGACGGGCCAGTTCGATCCGGACAGGCACGCAGGACAGAGCGGTCACGACCCGGCGACGGTGGCCGAGCTGCTCGCGCTGGGGGACCGGCTGACCCGGGGGCCCAAGTGGCACGAAGCGCTCGGCGCCTTCAACGGCGCGGAACGGGGCCAGGCGCTCGACCTGCTCGGCTTCCGGCGCCAGGTCGTGTTTTCCTCCTTCTGCGCCCGCCTCATCTTCGATGCCGCCGATGACGACGTGGCCTACGGCGCGGCAGCGGCCCACAACCGGGCCATGGCCGAGTTCTGCGCCGGGGACGAGCGGCTGATCGGCGTTGCCATGGTCCCGCTCCAGGACATTGCCAGGG